>NZ_JBISDG010000022.1:0-67151 GCF_044472985.1 Roseovarius salis
GGCGGTGATCCCGGCGATGCGCACACCGGGCGCCAGCGGGTAGCTGGGCACCGCCACGGCCCAGCCCCGGCCTGCGCAGCCGGCCGCGAGGTGCGACCAGTATGACTTGTCGAAACGCCGCCAATAGCCGCCATGCACGAACACCACCAACCCCGCTGGCACCTCCCCCGCGGGCAGGAACAGGTCCAGCCGCTCGCGCTCGCCGGGGCCGTAGGCAAGGTCGGCGCGCAGCCGCCCGGCGGCGGCCATGTCTGCACGGTACGCCGCGGCCGTCTCGAACCACTGCGCCGGCAGGTCGGCGGCGCCGGGCACGTGGCCGGTGTTGTCGAACGCCTCGTCCCAGTCGATCATGCCACCCCTCCCGCGTTGCCGGCCCGACGGTATTCCGGGCGGCAGGGCAGGGCAAGCCGGCACCGTCCGGCGCGGCCTCGCGGAGTGTACGGGCTCCTGCACGAAAGAGGGCGACGGTCGGCGGCCGCCAAGAAACCTACCTCGCGAACTTCTTGTGCTTGATCCGCGTGGGCTCCAGCGCGTCCGGCCCCAGCCGGCGTTTCTTGTCTTCCTCGTAGTCCTCGAAGTTGCCCTCGAACCATTCCACGTGCGCCTCGCCCTCGAAGGCCAGCATGTGGGTGCAGATGCGGTCCAGGAAGAAGCGGTCGTGGCTGATGACCACCGCGCAGCCGGCGAAATCCACCAGCGCGTCCTCCAGCGCGCGCAGCGTTTCCACGTCGAGGTCGTTGGTGGGCTCGTCGAGCAGGATCACGTTGCCCCCCGACTTCAGCAGGCGGGCCATGTGCACCCGGTTGCGCTCGCCCCCCGACAGCAGCGAGACCTTCTTTTGCTGGTCGCCGCCCTTGAAGTTGAAGGCCGAGGCATAGGCGCGCGAGTTCATCTGCGCGTCGCCCAGCTCGATCATCTCGGCCCCGCCCGATATCGCCTCCCAGACCGTTTCGTCCGGTTTCAGGTCGTCTCGCGACTGGTCGACATAGGCCATCTTGACAGTGTCGCCGTACTCGATCGTGCCGGCGTCGGGCTGTTCCTGCCCGGTCAGCATCCGAAAGAGCGTGGACTTGCCCGCGCCGTTGGGGCCGATCACGCCCACGATCCCGCCCGGCGGCAGGGAGAAGTCGAGATCCTCGATCAACAGCTTGTCGCCCATGTGCTTTTTCAGCCCGTTCACCTCGATCACCTTCTGGCCGAGGCGGGGACCGTTGGGGATCACGATCTGGGCGCGGCCGACCTTCTCGCGCTCGGACTGGTTGGCCAGTTCGTTATAGGCGTTGATACGGGCCTTCTGCTTGGCCTGCCGGGCCTTCTGGCCCTGCCGCATCCATTCCAGCTCGCGCTGGAGGGTTTTCTGGCGCGACTTGTCCTCGCGCGCCTCCTGCTCCAGCCGTTTCGCCTTCTGTTCCAGCCAGCTGGAATAATTGCCCTCGTAGGGGATGCCGCGGCCGCGGTCGAGCTCGAGGATCCAGCCGGTGATGTCGTCGAGGAAGTAGCGGTCGTGCGTGACGATCAGGATCGTGCCCTTGTAGTCGATCAGGTGCTGTTGCAGCCACGCGATCGTCTCGGCGTCGAGGTGGTTGGTGGGCTCGTCCAGCAGCAGCATGTCCGGCGCCTCCAGCAATAGCCGGCACAGCGCCACGCGCCGTTTCTCCCCGCCCGACAGGGTGCTGACATCCGCCTCGTCCGGCGGGCAGCGCAGCGCCTCCATCGCCACGTCGATCTGGGAATCGAGGTCCCACAGGTTCTCGCTGTCGATCTCGTCCTGCAGCGCGGCCATTTCCTCGGCCGTTTCGTCGGAGTAGTTCATCGCCAGCTCGTTGAAACGTTCCAGCTTGGCGCGCTTGGCCGCGACCCCCTGCATGACGTTGTCGCGCACGTTCATGCTGCCGTCGAGCTCGGGCTCCTGCGGCAGGTAGCCCACGCGAACCCCGTCTGCCGCCCATGCCTCGCCGGTATAGTCGGTGTCGAGCCCGGCCATGATGCGCATCAGCGTGGACTTACCCGCGCCGTTGACGCCCACCACGCCGATCTTGACCCCCGGCAGGAAGCTGAGATGGATATCCTCGAAGCATTTCTTGCCGCCGGGATAGGTCTTGGACACGCCTTGCATGTGATAGACGAATTTCTGCGCCATGGGCTCTCTTTCTCGGAACTGCGGGATTGACGGGCATGTAAACGTGCGCGGCACGGATTTCAAAGGGAGAGTTGCCGGTGTGCCGCGGCGCGCCTCGACGTGCGGGTCGAAAGGGTCTGGACACGCCCATGCGCACTGGCCAAAGAGGGGCGATGACCGATGCGCTGCCTCTCACGCGCCCCGGGCAGGTGATCGGGGTGCTCGGCGGCTCCTTCGATCCGCCGCACCCGGGCCACGTCCATATCAGCCGCGAGGCGCTCAAGCGTTTCGGGCTGGACCGGGTATGGTGGCTGGTCAGCCCGGGCAACCCGCTCAAGCGCGCAGGCCCCGCGCCGCTTGCGGACCGGCTGGTGGCTTGCCGGGCCATCCTGCAACATCCCCGCATGGCGGTGACGGATTTCGAGGCCCGCGCCGGCACGCGCTTTACCGCCGAAACCCTCGCGGCGTTGCAGGTGGCGCGGCCCGGTGTGCGTTTCGTGTGGCTGATGGGGGCCGACAACCTCGCGCAGCTGCACCGTTGGCAGAACTGGCGCGCGATCATGGAGCGGGTGCCGGTCGGCGTGCTGGCCCGTCCCGACCAGCGCATCTCGGCACGGATGTCCAAGCCGGCCCGCGTTTACCGGCGTGCCCGCCTCCGGGGCGCCGAGAGCCAGTTGCTGGGCCACAGCGCCCCGCCGGCGTGGTGCTTTGTCAACGTGCCCATGCGGGCGATATCGTCCACCGAACTGCGGGCCGCCGGCCATTGGCGCGGGAGGCGAAACAATTGAGGCGTTTGCAGATGTGCCGCAAAGGGGAATCCGCATTGCCTGACAGGCAAAGCTGGGCATAATCGGGCCAATGGTGACACGCGTCTCGAGACGGCTGCTCCTGGGGGGGGCGTTGGGGTCGCTGGCGGGGCTTGCATGGGCTGGCGCGCCGGATGTCTCTCTGCGACCGCGCCGGCGCCCGACGGATTTCGCCGTGCGGAGCGCGCCGGAGGCCGAGGCGCTGGTGCGCGAGGCACGGCTGGGCGGGCAGGTCAGCTATGCGGTCGTCGATGTCTCGTCGGGCAGGGTTGTGGAATCGCGCCGCGCCGACGCCGGCCAGCCGCCTGCAAGCGTGACCAAGGCCGTTACCGCCCTTTACGCGCTCGATGTGCTCGGGGCGTCATACAGGTTCCAGACACGGCTGCTGGCGGCCGGCACGGTGCGCGACGGCGTGCTCGATGGCGACCTCGTGCTGGCTGGCGGGGGTGACCCGACGCTGGATACCGACGCGCTGGCCGACATGGCCGCCCGGCTGAAGAAAAGCGGCGTGCGCGAGGTGCGCGGAAAGTTGCGCGTCTGGACCGGCGCGCTGCCCTTCGAGCGCGTGATCGACCGGACGCAGCCAGAGCATGTCGGCTACAATCCGTCGATCTCGGGGCTGAACCTCAATTACAACCGGGTCAGGTTCGAGTGGAAACGGGCGGGGGGCGACTACGCGGTGACGCTCGACGCGCGCTCGGCCAAGTACCGGCCCGAGGTGCGCGTCTCGCGCATGTCCGTGGCCCGGCGCAGGATGCCGGTCTACACCTATTCCGACAAGGGCGACCACGACGCATGGACCGTGGCGCGCGCCGCGCTGGGAAACGGGGGCGCGCGATGGCTGCCGGTGCGCAAACCCGGCGCCTACGCGGCCGAGGTTTTCGCGACCTTCGCGCGGTCGCACGGCGTGGTCCTCGAGATCGGTGCGCCGCTCGGGGCCGCCCCCACGGGCCGTGTCCTCGTGACCCACAAGAGCGCGCCGCTCTCCGCGATCCTGCGGGGCATGCTGAAATATTCCAACAACCTCACCGCCGAGTTGGTGGGGATGACCGCCACTGCCCGCCGTCGGGGCAGACCCATGCCGATGCGCGTCTCAGCACGCGAAATGAGCCGTTGGGCCCGTGCCCGGCTGGGGATGCGCGACACCCGGCTCGTGGATCATTCCGGGCTTGGCGAGGCGTCGCGGCTGTCGGCCGGGGCGATGGCATCGGCGCTGGCGCAGGTGCATGGCAAGGCGGGGCTTCAACCGCTGCTCAAGACCTTCTCGATGAGCGCGGGCAACGGCCCCGGCGGCCCGGCCGAGGTCGCCGCCAAGACGGGCACACTCTATTTCGTGAGTTCGCTGGCGGGTTACATGACCGCGGCCTCGGGCCGTGACTTTGCCTTCGCGATCTTCACCGCCGATACGGACCGGCGCAGCCGGTACGACCCCTCCTCGGGCCAGCGGCCCGAGGGCGCGCGCGGCTGGAACAGCCGCGCCAAGCGCTTGCAGCAGCGACTGCTCGCGCGGTGGGAGCGCGTGCACGGGGGTTAGACAAGAGGCCCGTCCGGGTGTTCGACGCCGGCAGGAACAGGGTCTGCCGCGCTCATCCCCGGCGGTCGAGCTTTGTCGAGAGGTGCACGAGACTTTCGGAACCCTTCACGCCCTTTGCCTCGCCGATCCGGTCGAGCGTCGTATCCAGCTCCTCCGTCGTTTCCGCTTCCAGCCCGACGATCAGATCGAACCGCCCCGATGTGGTGTGCACCGTCCGCACGCCCGGCAGCGACTCCAGCCGCGCCAACACGGTGGGCGCGCTGCGCGGTTCGATGCTGACCAGAGCCGTGGCCCGCAGCGGCGCGCTGAGCGAGTCGTTTAGCTGCACGGTGTATCCTTGCACGACGCCCGTCGCCTCGAGTCTTTCGAGACGCGCCTGGACGGTCGTGCGTGCCAGCCCGAGGCGCCGCGCCAGGACGGCCACGGGCATGCGAGCGTTTTCCCGCAACAGCGCCAGAAGCGCATGGTCCAGCTTGTCGATTTGCATTCTGCCCTGTCGATTCGACGAAATCGCGCATCAATCTATACGAATTGCCCGATGAAATCGACGTCCTGCGGGAGCATGATGAAGGAAAACGGCAGACCCTTCAGAAACCGTCAGGCAAGGCAGAGACATGCGCGAAACACCGAGTTGGGCCGGCCCGGCCGATCACATCGTCCGAACCCGCCCGGATGCGGCGCTGTTCTATTTTTCACCGGCCACGCTGCAGGCTACCGCGCGCCGGTTCCGAGAGGGGTTCCCGGGGCTCGTGACCTACGCCGTCAAGGCGAATCCCGGCGACGAGGTGCTTGCGAACCTCGTCGCGGCGGGAATCGCGACCTTCGACGTGGCAAGCCCGGCAGAGATGGCGGCGGTGCGCCGTCTGTGCCCGCAAGCGGTGCTGCATTACAACAACCCCGTGCGCTCGCATGACGAGGTCGGGGCGGCGTTGGCCGTCGGGGTTGCCTCGGCGTCGGTGGACTGCCCCCGCGAACTGGGCAAGCTCGCCGGGTTGCCGCGCGCGACCGAGGTCTCGGTGCGTCTTGCCTTGCCGGTTTCCGGCGCGGCTTATGATTTCGGGGAAAAGTTCGGCGCCGCCCCGGAGGAGGCCGCCATGCTGCTGCGCGAGGTCGCGACGATGGGTTTCGTCCCGGCCATCACCTTCCACCCGGGCACCCAGTGCGCAGACCCCGCGGCATGGGGCAGCTACATCGCGGCGGCGGCGGACGTGGCGCGCGCCGCGGACGTCAGGCTGGCGCGGCTCAACGTGGGCGGTGGCTTTGCCGCGCACAGGAGCGGGCCCGCCCCCGATCTTGAGGCGATCTTCGCCCACATAGACCGGGCCGCGCGCGCTGCCTTCGGCGATGCGCCCCCCGTGCTCGTCTGCGAACCGGGGCGCGCCATGGTGGCCGAGGCGGTAACGCTGGCGACACGGGTCAAGGCGCTGCGCCCGTCGGGTGCCGTGATGCTCAACGACGGAATCTATGGTGGGCTGGCCGAGCTGCGGGACATGGGGCTTGGCGACCGTATCCGTGTGCTCGGCCCCGACGGCACCCCGCGCGCCGACCGCCCGGCCGCTTGCACCGTTTTCGGCCCCACCTGTGACAGCATCGACCGGCTGCCCGGCATGGTGCCGTTGCCTGCCGACATCGCCGAGGGAGACTATGTGCTGTTCGACGGGATGGGGGCCTATTCGGGCAGTCTTGCCACCCGGTTCAACGGTTACGGCCCGGCAGAGACCGTTACCGTCGCCTCGCTGCGCTGAGAGGCTGGACACCGCCGCACTGCAAGCTAGGGTCGCGCCCGCAACAGGCGTGAAAGGACCCGCGAGATGGAGAAATTCGGCAGGAGCCAGCCCGCCAGCCGCAGCGAGGATGTGCGCTTCCTCACCGGCCACGGACGGTATCTCGACGACACTCCGCCCGATGGCGCGCTGCGTGCCGATGTGCTGCGCTCGCCCATGGCGCATGCGGACATCGTCTCGCTCGATCTCGATGCTGCCCGGGCCGCGCCCGGGGTGCACCTCGTCCTTGATGCTGCCGCCCTGCACGACGCGGGCGTGACCGAGGGGCTGGGCACCGTCCTCGTGGACAACCGCGACGGGACCAAGGCCGCCGGCCCCCGCAGACCGCTGCTGGCCGAGGGGCGCGTGCGCTTCGTGGGAGAGGCCGTGGCGCTTGTCGTGGCCGACACGCTGGACGCCGCGCGCGATGCGGCCGAGTTGATCGAGGTGGAGTACGAGGAGCGCCCGGTGCACATGGACCTTGCCCCGGGCGGCGCGGCGCTGCATGACGTGGCGCCGGACAACCGGGCCTTTGACTGGGGGCTGGGGGACGAGGCGGCGACCGAGGCAGCCATCGCCGGCGCCGCCCATGTGGTGCGCATGCCGCTGACCGACAACCGCATAATTGCCAACCCCATGGAGCCCCGCGGCGCGTGGGCGGCGATGGAGGAGGGGCGCCTGCACATCGCCTTCGGCGGGCAGGGCGTGTGGAACACCAAGCGCAACGCGGCCAGGATTCTCGGGATGGACCCGCAGGATATCCACGTCACGATTCCCGATGTCGGTGGCGGTTTCGGCACCAAGGCGCCCGATTATCCCGAGACCTATCTCGTGGCGCAGGCCGCCCGCATGCTGGGCCAGCCGGTGCGCTGGATGGCAGAGCGGGGCGAGGGCATGCTCAGCGACAATGCCGGCCGTGACTTGGAACACGAGCTGACGCTGGCCCTCGACGCGGATCTGCGCATAACCGGCTATCGCGTCGACACCCGCTGCAACCTCGGGGCCTACAACAGCGGGCTGGCCCAGCCCATCCAGACGGTGCTGTTTTCCAAGGTTCTGACGGGGCCGTATGACATCCCCGCGGCGTATCAGCATGTCGAGGGGTATTTCACCAACACCACGCAGGTGGACGCCTATCGCGGCGCCGGCCGGCCCGAGGCGATCTACGCGCTGGAGCGGATCATGGACCGCGCCGCACGCGAGCTGGGGGTCGATACGTGGGAGTTGCATCGCCGCAACTTCATCGCGCCGGACCAGTTCCCCTATACCACCGTGTCGGGCGAAACCTATGACGTGGGAGATTTCCAGCGCCTGCTGGATCGCGCGGCTCTGGAGGCGGACAGGGACGGCTTTGCCGCCCGCCGCGGCGAGAGCGAAAGCCGCGGCCGGCTGCGCGGCATGGGGCTGTGCTATTACATCGAGAGCATTCTCGGGAACCCGTCCGAGACGGCAAAGGTGGCGTTTCACGCCGACGGCACGGTGTCGATCTATGTCGGCACGCAGTCCAACGGGCAGGGGCACGAAACCGTCTATGCCCGCTTCCTGTCGGACCAGACCGGCATCCCTGTCGAGGCGATCCGCGTGGTGCAGGGCGACAGCGACCTGATCGCCGCGGGCGGTGGCACTGGCGGGTCGCGTTCCGTCACCACGCAAAACAACGCGACGCTGGCCACGGTCGGGGCGATGGTCGAGGCGTTCACCGGGTATCTGGCGCAGAAGGCGGGTGTCGATCCCGGCGAGGTGAGCTTCGATGACCAAACCTTCCGCCTGCCGGGATCGAACCTGACGCCGACACTGGTGGAAGCGGCCGGGATGGCGCGCGCCGACGGGCGGATGGACCTTTTGGTACACGAGCAGACCGCGACGTTGCCGGGGCGGTCCTATCCCAACGGTGCGCATGTCGCGGAGGTGGAGCTTGACCCGGAGACCGGCAAGGTGACGCTGGAACGGTACACCGTGGTTGACGATTTCGGAAATCTCATCAACCCCCTGTTGGCCGAGGGGCAGGTGCATGGCGGGACCGTTCAGGGCATAGGGCAGGCCCTGTGCGAGCAGGTAGGCTATGACGCCGACGGCCAGCTTCTGACGGCGAGTTTCATGGACTATGCAATGCCACGGGCCGATGATGTCCCCATGATCGCCTTCACGTCCGTGCCGGTTCCCTCGACGGCCAACGTGATGGGCATGAAGGGTTGTGGCGAGGCCGGAACCGTGGGTGCCATGGCCGCGACGGCAAATGCAGTTGCGGACGCGCTTTGGCAGCAAGGCGTGCGGCGGGCCGAGATGCCCTTCACCCCGGCACGGGTCTGGGAGATGTTGAATCATGGGAGGAATGCGGCGGGTTGAACGCCTTTAACACAGACCGCGCCGCGGGCAGCGCCACGCGGTGCGAGATTGCGCGATGGATGGCAGGGGCGTCCCCCGCCGATGGCTTTGAGTTGCTACCCGCGGCCGTGGAGTAGCGGCAGAACGTGCCGTCAAACCTCAAACCGGCGCAATTTCTACGCCGGTTAACTGGGAATCTTCGCCGATAATTCTTCTTTCACGGAAATGCTGCGCAGCTTCTTGCTGCATTCGCAACGCATTTGCACGGGTGCTACGCTCAATCGCTGCGGGGCGTCATGATCAGGCATGTCGTGCTGCCGGTGGCGTAAAGCCGGCCGTCCGCCGTCGCGCGTATCTCGCCCGTGGCCACGGCGGTCGATCGCCCGGCATGTGCCACGGATCCTGTCGCAACCACCTGCGTATCCGGGGGCAGGGCACGGGTGATGTTCACGTGGTAATCCAGCGTGGTGTAGACCTGTCCGCGTTGCAGGACCGTCATGACGGCGCAGCCCATGCAGCTGTCGAGGAGTGCCCCGTACCAGCCGCCATGCACGCCGCGCATCGGGTTGGTCGCGCCGAAGCCCGGACAGCCGTCGAACCCGACCTTGCCCTCCTCGGCCAGAACCGGGCGGAAACCAAGCGTCGCGCCGATCGGCGGACCGGACAGCCGGCCAGAGATCATGTCCTGCATGAACTCCAGCCCGGACCGTGCGGCCACCTCCTCCGGGCCGGGCAATTCGTCCATCCGCGCGGCTGTGAAGTATGTCATGGGCGCCTCTCTCCTGCGCCCCGATCCATAGGCCACCCCCGGCGGGCGGGCAAGCGCAGTCCGGCGTTCAGGCCACGTCGCGCAACTCGGGTCGCGCACGTACGCCGAGCGCATGACAGACGTCCCGGGTCAGTTCCGGCCGGTTGAGCGTGTAGAAATGGAGGTGGTCCACGCCTTCCTCGACCAGCTTGCTGCACAGCTCCGTTGCCTGTGCGACGGCCAGAAGCTCGGCCCGGCCCTCGCCGTCCCGCACGGCGCGGTCGAACGCCGACTCCAGCCAACCGGGGATGCGCGTGCCGCAGGCGCGGGCAAACTTGCGCACGCCCGTCCAGTTTTCGATCGGCAGGATGCCGGGGCGGATCGGCGCATCGATACCCGCGGCCGCGCAGCGGTCGCGGAAACGCAGGAAGCTTTCCGGCTCGAAGAAGAACTGCGTCACCGCCTCCGAAGCGCCCGCGTCGATCTTGCGCTTGAGCCAGTCTATGTCCGCTTGCGGATTGGCCGCTTCGGGATGAACCTCTGGATAGGCACCCACGCGGATGGTGTCGAACCGGCCCGTTTCGGCAAGCGCGGAGATAAGCTCGCAACTGTTGCCGAAGCCGTCGGGATGCGGCGTGAAGCCGTCGGCGCCCTTGGGTGGATCGCCGCGAAGGGCAACGATTTCGCGCACACCGGCCTCGGCAAATCCCTCGGCGATGGCGAGTGTTTCCTCCCGGCTGGCATCGACACAGGTCAGGTGCGCCGCGACGTTCAACCCGCTGTTGGCGTGCAGCGTGCCAACGGCCTCGCGCGTCAGTTCGCGGGTCGTCCCGCCGGCCCCGTAAGTCACCGAAACGAAGGAGGGGTCCAGCGGCGCAAGGGACTGTACCGTGTCCCAAAGGCGAAACGACGCTTCAAGCGTCTTGGGCGGGAAGAACTCGAACGAAACGGATGGCGTGCTCATTGGCGGGCCCTCGGAAATTATGCGATCGTGCTCTTGTCGCAAACCTCGTAACGTGAGACAAACTCAAATTCCTCATGGTTAATATGAAAAGCTCTCAATATGCATATTGATTTCCGCCATCTCAAGACGATCCGCGCGATACACCAGGCGGGCGGTCTGGCCCGTGCCGCGGAGTTGCTGCACATTACCCAGTCGGCGCTCAGCCACCAGATCAAGGGTCTGGAGGAACAGGCAGGGGTCGAGCTTTTCGTTCGCCGCTCCCGGCCCTTGCGGCTCTCGGCGGCGGGCATGCGCCTTCTGCGCGTGGCCGAGAAGGTTCTGCCCGAGATGGAGGCGCTCGAGGCGGAGTTCGACGGGCTGAAGCAGGGCAGTGCCGGGCGTCTTCACATCGCCATAGAATGCCACGCCTGTTTCGAATGGCTCTTTCCCGTGCTCGAGGCATTCCGCAAGTCATGGGGCGACGTGGATGTCGATATCCGCCCCGGCCTGGCTTTCGATGCCTTGCCCGCCCTTCAAAAGGAGGAGGTCGATCTCGTCATCTCGTCGGACCCCGAGGAACTGCCGGGGGTCGAGTTCAAGCCGCTGTTCGACTACGAGCCGCTTTTCGTGGCGTCTTCGCAGCATCCTCTGGCGTCGCGGCCCCATATCGACGCAGAGGACTTGCGCGGCGAGACATTGATCACCTACCCCGTGGATCGCACCCGCCTCGATGTGTTCACCGAGTTGCTGACCCCGGCTCGGGTCGAGCCGCGGGCGGTGCGGCAGGTCGAGTTGACGGCGGTTATCCTTTTGCTTGTGGCGTCCAATCGGGGCGTATCGGTTCTGCCGGACTGGGTTCTGCGCGAAAGCCGCACCAGTTCGGACTATGTCACCAAGCGCCTCACCGGCAACGGTGTCACGAAGCGGCTTTACGCCGCGATCCGCAGCGCGGACGCCGACAAGCCGTTCATGGCGCATCTGCTGAAACTCGCCCGCGATATTCCCGTGCGCCTGCAGCGGACGCCGGCGGCGGCGCAGGGCCCGGCCCCCGCCGATCCCGGTGCGGTGCCTTGAGGCGCCGACTCGCGCCTCTTCCCGGAAAAAAATGCACTGTTCTGAAGGCTGAAAACGGTGTAGACGTGCACCGGGGATGTCATTCAACCGGATGAGGTAAGCCGTTTGCTGGTCCCCTTTGGAATACGTTTTCTCCGCGCGATCATCGTTTCCCTTTTGCTGATCGGTGCCATGGCGCCCCTTGCGCTGGCAGAGCCGTTGTCAGGGCGTCTGTCCACCGGTGAGCGTCTTTCCTTTTCCATCGTCGCCGGCAAGATGACGAACAATGGCTTCGACGAGGTCTTGCTGCCTTACGAGGTCGATTTCGCAAAGCCGGGGTTTGCCGGTCTCATCCTCGGATATGAGGTGCCGCTCGAGGATCCGCGATGGGAAATCGGCGTCGAGGTTCAGGCCAACCGGCATTTCGGGCGGGGCACGTATCAGGAGTTCGTCGTGCCGGCCACCATCCGTTACAGCCCGGCCCGTCCCTGGTGGCCGGTCATCGACAGCTTCGCCTTCGGGCTCGGGCTGTCCTACACCACGCAAACACCGCCGCTGGAGATCGCCCGCCGCGGCGATTCGCAGCGTGCGATGGTGTATTTCTCCCTCGAGACGGCCTTCTCGCTCAACCAGCCGGAAGACAGCGTTTTCCTGCGGCTTCACCACCGCTCTGACGCGTACGGGCTGTTCGCGACCAATTCGGGGTCTAACGCCTTCGCGATTGGTTTCCGCAGGGGATTCTGACGCGAACGCCGTCCTTTTCCGGGCAATTCCGTCTTTCAGGTATGCGACCTGGATGCACCTGTTATAGACAGCTTGCTTGTGAAAGTTTGAAAATCCGCGCATTTTTGCGGCTGGCTCACACCTGACGGAGAACCCGATGAAACTCGCGACCGCCGCCTACCCGCTCGACCCCGTGACACGCTGGTCCGACTATGCCGAGAAGATCGGTTCATGGGTGGCAGAGGCGGCTGGACAGGGGGCCGAGCTGCTGGTCTTTCCCGAATACGGGGCGATGGAACTGGCAACACTTGCGGGGGCCGACAGCGCGGCTGATTCGGAATCCTGCCAGCGCACCGTGTCGGAGCTGCTTCCCGACGTGGACGCGCTGCACGCCGAACTGGCCCGGCAGTTCGGCGTGCATGTCTGTGCCGCGTCCGCGCCGGTATTCGACCCGGCTTTCGGGGAAAGGCCGGTCAACCGGGCCCGCCTTTTCACGCCGTCGGGGGCCATGGGGGTACAGGACAAGCAGATCATGACACGCTACGAGCGCGAGGCGATGGATGTCGTGCCCGGCGGTCCCTTGCGGCTGTTCGAGACCGCGCTGGGCAGGATCGGCATCCTGACCTGCTACGACGCCGAGTTTCCCCTGTTCGCCAGGGCGTTACGGGATGCGGACGTGATCCTCGTGCCCTCCTGCACCGAGGCGCTTTCCGGCTATTGGCGGGTGCGGATCGGGGCGATGGCGCGGGCGCTGGAAACCCAGTGTGTCACCGTCATGGCCTCACTTGTCGGTGCGTTCCCGGCCTGTCCGCATGTCGACGAAAACACCGGCACTGGGGGCATTTTCGGCCCGCCCGACACGGGGTTTCCCGAAACGGGCGTCATCGCGGAGGGTGCTCTCAACAGCCCCGGCTGGACCTTTGCCGAGATCGACCGCGCCGCCATCGCCCATGTGCGTGCCGATGGCCGCGTGCTGGGCCAGGTGCACTGGAGCGAACAGGACGGGCGGTCCGATCGGGCCATGCCCGAGGTTCTGCGGTGATAAAATCCTTGAAAAAAAAGCCGAATGGCCTCATGTATCCGACGTTCCGCGGGAAAGCGGGATGACAAGTGAAGGAGAGATCATGGCCAAGGAAGACACACTCGAGTTTCCCGGTGTCGTGAAGGAACTCCTGCCCAACGCGACATTTCGGGTCGAGCTCGAGAACGGCCATGAAATCATCGCGCACACGGCGGGAAAGATGCGAAAGAACCGCATCCGCGTTCTGGCAGGCGACAAGGTGCAGGTCGAGATGACCCCCTATGATCTGACCAAGGGTCGGATCAACTACCGCTTCAAGTAAGCATTTGACGTCACCATGAAACTGATCCTCGGGTCGGGCAGTCCGCGGCGGCGGGACCTGCTGGCGCAAATCGGTGTCGTGCCGGACGAAATCCGCCCGCCCGAGATTGACGAAACGCCACTGCGAAACGAGCGGCCGCGCCGTTATTGCGCCCGGATGGCGCGCGAAAAGGCGCAGGCGGTCGCGGCGGATCGCGACGATGTCGTGCTGGCCGCCGACACCACGGTGGCCGTGGGCCGGCGCATCCTCGGCAAACCTGCGAACGCGCCCGAGGCCGAGAGCTTCCTGCGGCTGATGTCGGGCCGGCGGCACCGCGTGGTAACCGCCGTGGCCGTGCGCCGCGGGGCGCGCACATGGCAACGCGACGTGGTGACCACCGTGCGGATGAAACGTCTGTCCGAACGGGAGCTTCGGGGATACCTGGCAACGGGCGACTGGCAGGGCAAGGCCGGGGGCTACGGTATACAGGGACCGGCCGGGGCGCTGGTGCCGTGGATCCAGGGGTCCTTCACGGCCGTGGTGGGATTGCCGCTGGCCGAGACGGCCGGGCTGCTTCAGGCGGCAGGGGTGTCGCTCTGGCAGGGGCGCACATGAAAGGCACGACCATATGCCTTGACCACCTCAAAGGGCGCGAGGCTGCCGCACTGATGGAGGATGGCCGGCTGGCCGATCTTTACGTCGACGGCGACCATCCGCGCCCCGGCACCGTTTACCGCGCCCGGGCCGGCCGTCCGGTAAAGGGGCAGGGGGGGCTTTTCCTGGAAACGCCCGACGGCACGGCCTTTCTGCGCATGATCAAGGGCGTGGCGCCGGGTGATATGCTGATTGTGCAGGTGACCGGCTTTGCCGAGCCCGGCAAGGCAATCCCGGTGACCGCGAAACTCCTATTCAAGAGCCGTCATGCCATCGTCACGCCCGGGGCGCCGGGCCTGAACGTTTCGCGGGGCATCCGGGATGATGCCCTGCGCGACCGCCTGCTGGAACTCGCCCATTCGGAAGCGGGGGAGGGCGCCATGGGCCTGATCCTGCGCTCCTCCTGTGCCGCGGCGGCAGAGGAGGACATCGCCGAGGATATCCGCATGATGGTGGATCTCGCCGAACGGGTGACCGCTGACGCGGAGGGCCCGTTCGAGAAGCTCGTCGAGGGCGACGGGCCGCATCTGCGGGCCTGGCGGGAGTGGACACAGCCGGCGCAGGTGGCGCGGGAAACCGGTGCCTTCGAGGCGCATGGCGTGCTGGACGCCATCGACGCCCTGCGCGACCCGCATGTCCGGTTGCCCGGCGGGGCCGGCATGTATGTCGAGCCGACCCGCGCGCTGGTGGCCGTCGACGTGAACACGGCCGGGGATACCTCGCCCGCCGCCGGGCTCAAGGCCAACATGGCCGCGGCGCGCGAGCTGCCCCGCCAGCTCCGGCTGCGCGGTCTGGGCGGGCAGATCACGCTCGACCTCGCCCCCATGGCCAAGAAGGATCGGCGCGGTTTCGAAACGGCCCTGCGCGCGGCGTTCCGCAAGGACAGCGTCGAGACGGCGCTTGTCGGCTGGACGCCGCTTGGCCATTATGAACTCCAGCGCAAACGCGACAGGATTCCCATCAATCTCGCAGGCCCTGCATGACTTGCCCGATCTGTGCGAAGGCCACGGACCCGCGCTTTCGCCCCTTCTGCTCCCGGCGCTGCGCCGATGTCGATCTCGCGCGGTGGATGCGCGAAGACTACGCGGTGCCCTCGCGGGATCCCGAGGATATCGAGCGCGCGCTCGAGGAGTCGGAAAGGCCGGAGCGCAAACCGCACTGAAAACCGTCCAATTCCCTCTGGACACCCCGAGCAACCTCGCCTAGAACGCCCGCACCCGAACGCAAGACCGTTCCCCGTGCCCGGGTAGCTCAGGGGTAGAGCAGTGGATTGAAAATCCTCGTGTCGGTGGTTCGATTCCGCCCCCGGGCACCACGAACAACTCTCAAAATATCATTCAAAACAAGGTACTTAGAGGGTAATTCGGCTTGAAGCGGAATTTGCTCAGATGTGCTATTTTCTGACCCGTTCTGAGCTTTTCACACATCTTTTGCATGGCAAAAGCATGGCAAAAACGCCGCCCGCCATCGTAAGGGGAATCGTGGTGAAACGGTAAAGCCCCGGTCAGGGGGCTATTCTTCGTCCTGCGCCCCTGCGGTTTCTGAAGCAGGCGGGGGATTGCCACCAAGCCCCGGCGGCAAACGCTCATCGGCGCGGCGGTATAGGTCCTGTAGCATCGCTTCCTTTGTGGATGCCTCTGGGTCCGTTCCATCCTGACGGAAGCCGCTGGGCGTCAGCCCCTTGTGTGATGTTTTTCCTTCGTAAGAGTTCGAGATTGGGCGGGTCGTCCGGACGCCGCTGACGCGGCCATCCCCCTCTCCCACTGTTTTCATCGGTTATCCTGATTAAGCAATTCAGAACAATTTCCGTACCTGAGACCAGATATCTCGGAAATTTGACAGCGATGTTTTTTTTCTTGACGGTGAGGGTTACCCGAAGACCCCATAAAGCCCTTTGAGAAGGAGAACCTCTTGGCTCGTTTCTTTTTGATCGTTTGTGTTATTTTCTTGTCCGGATGCTTACAGACGCCTCCTCAAGACACCGCCTCGGCTTCAGGAGAGGTGGTCGTCGAATACGACAAATTCAAACAAGAGCGTATCATACGAACACCGCTCTATTTGAGCAAGCAGGGTTTTACCGACACTTTCCCTGTAAGCCTTGCTTACGAAGCTACTGAGAAAAATGGAGCAATAAAGCTTATCAGATTATATGTCGTCACCACCCGGACAGAATGGGGGTTCTACCGCTCCGCTACCGGCGAAGATGGTTATGAGTTTCAGTTTTTCGAAGTGGATGGAGAGGTCGATTCCGCAGGGGGCATAGTGACCGTGGAGGAACATTTTTCCCTTTCTGTGCCAATTGCACAGCTTCGTAGGATGGTATCCAGTGACTATGAGATAAAGGTATACGGTAAGCGTGACAGTGGCGTGTTTACTGTACCGGCATCTGTGACACGCGCCTTCTTGAACAAGCTAAATTCACTGTGAACTTTCAGGGGCCGCGTCAGCGGCGGACGGGACATCTTTGCCGGGCGGCCTACCTATGCCGGTGGGGCAGGGCATACCGGTTCCTCGTTCTCGGCATGAAAAACACTCTACTTCATCAAGTGAAAAGTGTCCATCAAACCGGGGGAACTCCAGCTCCAGTCTTGTAAGAAGTCGAAACGGCATCAATCAGGCGATCTTGGTAGGAGTCCCTTACCCTTTGATTGCCCGATACACCGTCATCCGTGACACGCCCAGTGCCGCCGCTATCTCGCTGGTCCGCTTACCCTGCTGCTTCAGGTCTTTGACCTTCTGGTCATCGACCGCCGTATTCCCGCCCCGATAGCCGCCGTACCTTTGCCGTGCGCGATTCCGGGTATCGCGTTTTGCCTGAACCGTGTGGGAAAATAATGCAGCATTATGCAGAATTGTCGCGGGTCGTGACGCGGTGATGTCATGAAATGACAGAAAATCGTTGCGTGAGGGGTGTGTTGGCGCTAGCCCATGATCAGCATAATTTGCGCGGGAGCGGAAAATTTGCAAAGCATGGGGGAGGCCTTGTCACTCGCGGTTCAGCTGGTGATCTCGGCAGATTCCGATCTGCTGGAGATCGTGCTGCTGTCGCTGCGCGTCAGCCTGAGCGCCACGCTGGTCGCGCTCGTGGTCGGCCTGCCGGTCGGGGCGCTCGTGGCGATCAGCCGTTTCCGGGGCCGCACTCTGGTGCTGGTCGTGATGAACGCGCTGATGGGGCTGCCGCCGGTGGTCGTGGGGCTGCTCGTCTACCTGCATTTCTCGCGTTCGGGTCCGCTTGGGTTCCTCGGCCTTCTCTACACGCCGACGGCGATGATCGTGGCGCAGACCATCCTCATCGCGCCCATCGTCGCCTCGCTCTCGCGGCAGGTGCTTGAGGACCTGCACGCGGAATACGCCGAGCAGTTCCGCTCGCTCGGCCTGTCGGCGCGCCAGACCATCCAGGCGCTCTTGTGGGATGCGCGCTATTCGTTGCTGACCGTCGGGCTGGCGGGCTTCGGCCGGGCGGTCGCCGAGGTCGGCGCGGTCATCATCGTGGGCGGCAATATCGACCATCTGACCCGCGTCATGACCACGGCGATCGCGCTGGAGACGTCGAAGGGCGAGCTGGGCCTTGCGCTGGCACTGGGGATCGTCTTGCTCGTGATCGCACTCGGCGTGAACGCGGCGGTCCAGTCGCTGCGCGTCACGGCGGCGCGGATGGCCTATGTCTGACGCCGCGGCCATCCCCGTTGCCGCGATGCCCGAGCGCACCGCGCGTGCGATCCTGCCGCTTCGCGTGCGCGAGCTGTGCCTGCAGTTCGGCGAAGCGACGGTTCTGGATGGTCTCGACCTCGATCTGGGGCCCGATGGGTGCACTGCCGTCGTGGGGCCGAACGGCGCGGGCAAGAGCCTGCTTCTGAAGCTCCTGCACGGGCTGATACCGCCCACGTGGGGCCGTATTTCGTGGGGCGGGCAACCACCCGGCGCGGTAACGGCGCGCCAGTCGCTGGTGTTCCAGAAGCCGGTTCTGCTGCGCCGGACCGTGGCGGCCAATCTCGACTTCGTGCTGCGCGCGCGCAACATGGACCGCCGCCGGGGGGGTGAAATCCTGCGCGAGGTGGGGCTTGCCGACAAGGCCAGCCAGCCGGCCCGGCGGCTGTCGGGCGGTGAGGCGCAGAGGCTCGCGCTGGCGCGGGCACTGGCCACGCAACCCGAGGTTCTGTTCCTTGACGAGCCAACCGCCAGCCTTGATCCCGCATCGGCGTTGGCCATCGAGAAGATCGTCACGCAGGCGTGCCGCCGCGGGGTGCGCGTGATCCTGGTCACGCATGATATCGGGCAGGCGCGCCGGCTCGCCGATGATGTCGTTTTCCTCTACCGCGGCCGCGTGGCCGAACACGCCGCGGCGGCGGATTTCTTTCCCGTGCCGCGATGCCGGGCGGCACGGGACTACCTGAACGGCAGGCTCGTTCTCTGATTCAAAGAATCCATGGGAGATTCCAGCACATGACCGGTAAACTCGTACAGGCCGCGGCCATTGCACTTGTCCTGTCAGGGCCCGCCGTGGCGCAGGACCAATCGATCATCGTCCAGTCCACCACCTCCACCGCCAATTCCGGCTTGTACGATCACCTGCTGCCGGTCTTTGAAGGGCAAACCGGTATCAAGGTGAATGTCGTCGCGGTCGGAACCGGCCAGGCGATCCGCAATGCCAGGAATTGCGACGGCGATGTGCTGCTTGTGCACGCCAAGCCGGCCGAGGTGAAATTCGTCGAAGATGGCTATGGAACCACGCGCACCGACCTGATGTACAACGATTTCGTCATCGTCGGTCCGGCGGCGGATCCGGCCGGCATCTCGGGGCTTGGCGATGCGCAGGCGGCCTTGTCCTGGATCGCCGAAGAGGGCGCGCTCTTTGCCTCGCGCGGGGATGACTCGGGTACTCACAAGAAGGAGATGGCGCTCTGGTCGGAAACGGGCAAGGACCCCCGCGAGGGATCGGGCGCGTGGTACCGTGAAACCGGATCGGGCATGGGGGCCACGCTCAACGCCGGTATCGGCATGGGGGCGTATGTCATGACTGACCGCGCGACATGGATCAGCTTCGGCAACAAGCAGGATTACGAGGTCCATGTCGAGGGTGACGAAGACCTGTTCAACCAGTACGGGGTCATCCCGGTGAACCCGGAAAAGTGCCCGAGCGCGAATCTGCAGGCCGCGCAGGATTTCGCGCAATGGCTGCTGTCCGATGAAGGCCAGTCGGAGATCGGCGCCTACGAGGTCGACGGGCAGCAACTGTTCTTTCCGAACGCGCCGGCGAGCTGATAGGCTGGACGGGGCGGGCGATGCGTGCACCGCCCTGTGACAGGAGCAGAGCGATGGCCGACGTATCCGCGCCCGCACACGAATTCCTCACCGTGCACGAACTGGCAGAGTTGCTGAGGATCAAGGAGCGCAAGGTCTACGATCTTGCCGCGTCCGGAGAGATCCCGTGTTCGCGCGCGACCGGGAAGTTGTTGTTTCCTGCAAACGAGGTGCGGGCATGGATCGACCGGGCGAAGTCGGGCGGTCAGCCGGCAGCTGCGGGGCGGCCGCCGATCCTGCTGGGCAGCCACGATCCGCTGCTGGATTGGGCGATCCGTGAATCCGGCTGTGGCCTGGCGACCTATTTCGACGGCTCGCTCGATGGTCTCGCGCGGTTCGTCGCGGGCGAGGGCGTGGCGGCGGGGCTGCATGTCTACGACGCCGGCACCCAGAGCTGGAACGTGCCGGCGGTGGCGCGTGTCGCGGGCAGCCAGAACGCCGTGCTGGTGGCGTTCGCGCGGCGCCGGCGCGGGTTGGTGATCCGGCCGGACGGCCCGCAACCCAAGCGGTTGCGCGACATCGCCGGCCTGCGCGTTGCCCCGCGACAGGAACAGTCGGGCACCGCCGGCCTGTTCGAGACGCTGGCGCGCGACAGCGGGCTCGACATGGCCTCTCTCACCTTTGCCGACGCCGCGCGAACCGAGGATGACGCGGTGGAAAGCGTGCGGCGCGGCGCGGCGGATGTCACCTTCGGGTTGGAGGCCGTGGCGCGCCGGTTCGGGCTGGACTTCGTGCCGGTCATCGAGGAGGAGTTTGCCCTGCTCGTCGACCGCAAGGCGTGGTTCGATCCGCCGATGCAGACCCTGATGCCGTTCCTGCGAACGCGAAAGTTCCGCGAGCAGGTGCGCAGCTACGGTGGCTATGAAGTGCCGGACGCGGGGGCGGTGGTCTGGAACGCGTGACCCTGTCGCGGCGGCCGCGTGCGTCGGCCCCGATCGCCGCGGCGTTTATCAGGTAATCCTCGGGTTCTTCTGACCCCGGCCTCTGCCCGAACGTGCGTGTCGGCAGGGCCGAGCACGGCATGGTCGGCGCTCGGTGATCGGCCTCGGCGCCGCGACCGCGTTGCTCAGCGGGGTCCCGGCGGTGCCGGTCCACGTCCCGGTCCCGGAGCCCGGGCATCTTGGGGCGTGCGGGGCTGAGGGCGGATCGCCTGATGGCAGCACCCCTTAACCGGTCATTAACCAAGTCTGCCAATATTCTTGCTTACCCGTGAACCGCCGGACAAGGCGAGGCAAGTAGAGGACATTAAATGCGGAAACGGTATTCATCGTCGGATGAATTTCTGGAGAGCATCACGTTCCATGTCAGCGGTGGCTGGACGGAAACCCTGATGATGGGCAATTGCGGCCTGAAGGCATCCAACAGAGACGGCAGATGGCTGCCGTTTCACCTGAAAGATGGCTCGCGGCGCGGGAAAAGCGCACCGCGCTTTGCCCGCGCGCGGTATTGGTGCCACCGGGATCGTTTGTCGCGAACAGATCCGCGACGCCTGATTGGTAGATGGTCGTTAGCTGCAATCTCTGTGCCGGCGTTTCCGCCTCGCGCTTGACATGACTGTCGGCCACGCCGCCGCACGGCCCGGCGCGATCTGACGCGCCGCCACTGTCACAAGGGGCGCAAAAGCGGCTCAGAATTCCAGTTCTTCAACCCGCGAAAAGAGGGCGAGGGATGCACCCGGCTTCGATGGAAAACATGCGCAGATGCATCGACTGGTACCTGCCGGAGGGGCACCAGCGCGTGATCGACCTCGGATCGTACGACGTCAACGGATCCTACAGGCATCTGCTTCCCGAAACGGTGGAATACACGGGGTTCGACCTCGAGCCGGGGCCGGGGGTGGATGTGGTTCTGGAAGATCCCTACAACATCCCCTTGCCGGACAGTTCGGTTGACGTGGTCATGTCCGGTCAAATGCTGGAACATTGCGCCCATTTCTGGCGCGTCTTCACCGAAATCGCCCGCGTGCTCAAGACCGGTGGTCTTGCCTTCGTGAACGCTCCTTCCGCCGGACCGATACATCGGTATCCCGTGGATTGTTACCGTTTCTATCCTGACGCATTCCAGGCACTCGCGGATTGGGCCGGGTTGCGTCTGGTCCATTGCTGGCTGGATGAGCGCGGACCGTGGAGGGATCTGGTGGGAGTTTTCCAGAAAGACGGGAGCTTGCAGCCTCTGACGGCCCCGCCAGAGCCCAAGCCCGTACCATTGCGCAACACGCCGAACCCGGATCCGGCCGCAGAGATAATGGCTGGCCAACGTCCGTATCTCGACGTTCTGGGGGAGCTTCACGCCCTGCAGGACCCGTCCCTGTACGTTGAGATCGGTGTGCGGCGTGGCAACAGCCTGCGGGTCTGCAACTGCCGCATGATCGGGATTGATCCCGATCCGGCAGTGGAGGACGCGCCCGAGGCGCTGTCGCTCTACGCATGTACCAGCGATGACTTCTTTTTCTTTCACGCCAGGCAGCAGATCGACCGGCCGGTCGACATGGCCTTCATCGACGGGATGCATCTGGTGGAGTTTGTCTGCCGCGACTTCATGAACCTTGAAAGGAACATGAGCGACGACGGTGTCATTGTCGTGGACGACGTGCTTCCCAACCATCCGCTTCAGGCCGCCCGCGATCGGCAGACGCGGGTCTGGTGCGGGGATGTGTGGCGCATCGTGCCGTTTCTCCGCCAGAAGCGGCCCGATCTGAAACTGACGCTGCTCGACACGGCGCCGTCGGGCTTGCTCGTGATAACGCGTCTCAACCCGTCGGATCGCCGGCTGTGGAACAATTACAACCCCGCGATCAGGCAGTTGCTTGACAAGACCCCGCCGCCGCCGGAGGCGGTGCTGTCCCGGACCGAGGCCGTTGCGCCCACGCCGGACAACATCCGCGACGCGATAACCGCCTAGGCCTGCCGCATGCAACTCAGCCTCGTCGTCTGCGCCTACAACATGGATCGCGAACTGCCGCGCACGGTGTTCACGCTCGGCCCCGGTTACCAGAGGGGGGGCGAGGGGCTGGATTACGAGATCGTCGTCGTCGACAACGGATCGCGCCGCCCCGTCTGCGCCGATGCGCTGCGCGAGATCGCCCCGAACACGCGGGTCATCCGGATCGACGAGCCCTCTCCATCGCCGGCCCGCGCGATCAACGCCGCCGTGCACGACTCCGCCGGCCAGTTGATCGGCCTGTTCATCGACGGGGCGCGGATGGCCTCGCCGGGGCTGCTCGCGGCGGCGCTGAGCGCTTACCGGGCGGACCCGACCAAGGTGATCGGGTCGCTTGCGTTTCATCTCGGGCCGGACGTCCAGATGCGCTCGGTGCCGGACGGTTACGACCAGTCGGCGGAGGACGCTTTGCTGGCATCGGTCAACTGGCGCGAGGACGGGTACGCACTGTTTTCGAAATCGGTTCTGGCCGGGTCCTCCAGCCAGGGCTGGTTCGGCACGCTACCGGAATCGAACGGCGTTTTCCTCGACCGGACCTCGTGGGACCGGCTTGGCGGTCTTGACGAACGTTTCAGCGCGCCGGGCGGCGGTTTCGTGAACCTCGACTTCTGGAAGCGCGCGGTCGAGCTTCACGATGACGAGCCGTGGATCATTCTTGGCGAAGGCACGTTCCACCAGGTTCACGGCGGGGCCGCGACGAATGGCAGTGACCGGGACCGGCGACTCATGCAGGCCGAGTACAAGGCGTTGTTCGGCGTGCCCTTTGTCAAGCCGAGTTACCGGCCGCGGTTCATCGGGTCGCTTGACCCCGCGCTTGCGAAACGCTTTGCCGGTCAGCCCCCCGGCCGGCCGCGACAGGCGCATTCGGTGCGCGGCCGGGCCTTTGGTGTCGGGCTGCCGCCGAAGTCGCTGTCGCGTATACAGGCGGGCTCGCTGCGGACCCGTTACAAGGGCCGGCGTCTTGCCAAGAATCCGTTCGACCTCGTGATCTACGTGCAGCTGCTGGAGCGGCTGCGGCCGCGCACCATCATCGAGGTGGGAACCTCAGAGGGCGGCAGTGCGCTGTGGTTCCGCGATCAATGCCGCGCGCTCGGGCTGGAGTGTGACGTGCTGACCATGGACGTCGCGCCGCCCGTGGGCGACATTGACGGCGTCTCTATCTTCGAGGCGGATGCCACACGTCCGGCCGAGACCTTTCCGCATGACGTGATCGCCGCCGCCGCGCATCCGTGGCTGGTGACCGAGGACAGCGCGCATCTGTACGAGAGCACGTCGGCCGTGCTTGAATATTTCGATCCCCTGCTTGCGCCCGGTGACTACGTCGCGGTCGAGGACGGTGTTGTTGCCGATTTGCCGGGCGAACAGTACCGGAAATACCGGGACGGGCCGAACCGTGCCGTGCGCGATTTTCTGCAATCCCGCGGGGCGCGCTATGAAATCGATACCGAGTTGTGCGATTTTTTCGGCCATAATCTAACGTACTGCCCGAATGCGTGGCTGGTCAGAACCTGACCCGGCGCCGCCCACGGCGACGGGCATGCGCCAAACCCTTGAGCCCGTCACGTCGGACCTTTTCGCGCCATGCCAGCAGGGGGCGCACCGGTTGCGGGACACTCGCCGCCAAAAGTTGATACCCAGCCCCCGGGATGCGCCGCTTTCAGCCCTTCGCGCCTTCGCCGCGGGCATAGACGTCCTCATACCGCACGATGTCATCCTCGCCGAGATAGGCGCCGGTCTGCACCTCGATCAGGGTGAGAGGCAGCTTGCCGGGGTTTTCCAGCCGGTGCGTCGCCCCGAGCGGGATGAACACCGACTCGTTCTCGCTCACAAGCCTGACATCGGCGTCGACTGTCACCTTCGCGGTGCCTTCCACCACGACCCAGTGTTCGGCCCGGTGGTGATGACTTTGCAACGACAGCGCCGCCCCGGGATGCACCACGATCCGCTTGACCTGGAAACGCGGCCCGGAAACGAGGCTTTCGTACCACCCCCACGGGCGGAAATCCCGCGGCAGTGTCTCGGCCTGGGCCACGCCGCGCGCCTTCAGCGTCTCCACCACCTGCTTGACGTCCTGCGCGCGGTCCTTGTGCGCCACGAGAACGGCATCGGGCATGGCCACCGCCACCACGTTGTCGAGCCCAAGCCCCACGAGCTGCTGGTCGCCGTCCTCTGCCCGCAAAAGCGTGTTGTCGCAGTCGATGGCCAGCGCCGGGCCGGAGGTGACGCTGCCGCCCGCCGCGCCCGCGCCCTCGCGCCAGACGGCTTCCCAGCTGCCCAGGTCCGACCAAGCCCCGCCATAGGGCACGGCGGTGAGGTTGTCGGCCTTTTCCATCACCGCGTAGTCGATCGAGATGTCATCGAGCGCGGCCCACGGCCCCGGCGCCAGCCGGGTGAAGCCAAGGTCGCGCTCGGACTGGCTCACGGCGTCCCGCAGCCCCGCCAGCATGTCGGGCGCGTGGTGCTCGAACGCCTCGAGGATCGTGGTGGTGGAGAACAGGAATATCCCGGCGTTCCAAAGGTGCCGCCCGCCCTCGAGCATGGCTTGCGCCGTGTCGGCGTCGGGCTTTTCGACGAAGGCTGTCAGCGGCTGAGGCGCGGGGGTGAAGGCCGCGTCGGGCGGCGCAGCGAGTTCAAGCCAGCCATAGCCCGTCTCCGCCCGGTCAGGGCGGATGCCGAAAGTGACGATCTGCCCCTCGGCGGCGGCCGGCGCGGCGGCGCGCACCGCGGCGCGGAAAGCCTCGGCATCGGGAATGACGTGGTCGGACGGGGCCACCAGCATCAGCGCGCCGGGCGCGTGCGCGTCAAGCGCCAGCGCGGCGGCGCCCACGGCCGGCGCGGTGTTGCGCGGCGCAGGCTCGATCAGGATCGCCTCCGGCGCGATCTCCGCGGCGGCCAGCTGCTCGGTCACGACGAAGCGGAAATCGGCCGCGGTGATCACCGTGGGAGGGGCGAAACCGGGCTCTGCCAGCCGCCGTGCCGTGGCCTGGAAAAGGCTCTCCTCGCCCAGAAGCCGCGTGAACTGCTTGGGATGGCTCTTGCGCGACAGCGGCCAGAGCCGCGTGCCGGAGCCGCCGCAGAGCAAAAGGGGATGAACAAGCTGCGTCATGAAAATTCCTTAATGTGTTGCCGTTCAAGCCTTACGTCATGTGTGCGCAGCGCCGACACTAAGCCGACAGGCGCGCTGGTTGCAAGCGCGTCGGCGGGCGGCCGTCAGGCGCGGGCCGGCCACGTTCGGGCCGCGCGCCGGCGGCACGTCGCCCATATCGCCGATGGGCCCCGCGGTTCCACGGGTCCGCGCCGAACAGCGCATGAACCCGCCGCTGAACCTGCGACCCTCCCTGGACCGCGCGCGGCCCGGGGTTCTGGTCCGGTTTCGCACTGCATTTGCCGTGGCGTGCGGGCAGCTGCATCGGGGCGGGCTCCGTCACCGGTAAGGGGTGGCCCTCGTTGGGGGCCGGTAGCGGCCGGCCATTGGTTCCCCGGTACCTGCGTGCCGAAGTGCCTGACGCTGCCGGACAAGGCCAAGGCCCTGCGGCCGGCCCGGGCTGGATGCCGGGCCGGCCGGTTCTCAGTCCTTCTGGTCCTCCCGGCGGAAGGCGCCCTGAACGATCCGGTCCATTACCATGGCGAGGAAAAGAATCGCGAAGCCGCCAAGGAGGCCCGGACCCTTGGCCGCGTATTGCAGCGCCTCCAGGATGACCTGGCCCAGCCCCCCGCCGCCGATCAGCGAGATGATCACCACCATCGACAGGCACATCAGGATGGTCTGGTTGACCCCGGTCATGATCGAGGGCAGGGCGAGCGGCACCTCGACGTCTTTCAGAAGCTGCCACTTCGACGCGCCGAACGCCACGGCGGCCTCCTTGATGCTGTCGGGCACGCCGCGCATCCCGAGCGCCGTCAGGCGGATCACCGGGGGCATGCCGAAAATGATCGTGGCCAGGATGCCGGGTGGGTTGCCGGTGCCGAAGAAGGCGATGATCGGGATCAGGTAGACGAAGGCGGGCAGGGTCTGCATCAGGTCCAGCACCGGCTCCGCCGCGGCATAGGCGCGGCGCGACTTGCCGAACCAGATTCCCAGCGGAATGCCGATAACAACGCAGATCAGCACCGCCGCGCCCACCAGCGCCACGGTTTCCATCGCCACGGCCCAGTAGCCAAGGAACGCGATATATGCCATCGAGGCGACGGTGAAGATCGCCACCCGCGGTCCGGCCGCGCGCCACGCGGTGACGGCAATCACGAGCATCACCACGGGCCAGGGCGACCCGTTGAGCGCCAGTGTCAGCCCGTCAAGCACGCCGCGCACCCCCGCCGTGATCCCGTCGAAGACGTCGCCGCCGGCCTGCGCGGCATTGTCGATGCGCGTTTCAAGCCACGTGGCCACCGCCGAGAACAGGGTGCCGCCGTCCGGGCCGAGAAAAACCGCCGAGAGGGGTTTTTCGGGAAACTCGTCGAGCAGCGCGAGCGAGGCGTCGACGGTGAATTTGTAGATTATGAGCGGTGCCGTCGCGGCGACGAGAACCGCCCCGAGCACCGCGTTCTTGCGCGACAGCCCGCTTTCGGTGTGTTCGGGGTCGATGCGCCAGCGCGAGTACTGACGCTCGTAGACACGGTTCGCGTAAAGCCCCTGCACCGCCTTGAACACGATCAGCAACACCAGTCCCGTCAGCATGATCCCCATCGCCTCGGCCTGCGCGGCCTCGGCCTTGGCAAGGCTGTCCTGCGCCGCCTTGGAGATGTTCTCGGCCAGCGTCTCGAAACGGGATGGATCCTCCCCGGCCTCGCGCGCAGCCGCGGCCCTGTCGAGAAACTCGTCGGCGCGGTCCTGCTGCTTTGCCGCGCGCTCGGCGAACTCGGCGCCGGGATTGCCCCACAGGCCGCGGCCGATCTGGACCCAGGCGATGATCTCCAGGATCAGGAAGGTCCAGAACATGCCCCAGATGGACCGTGCCGCGGCCCAGAAGGGCCCCAGCACCGCGGCCCAGACATTGAAGGTCTTGGGTATGATCCCGGTGTCGTCGTGGATCTTGTGGAACGCCTGCACGTAGTAGTCACCGTTGGTCTCGGCGAATTCCCGGATCGAGGTGTCGAGCGCCTCGCGGTCCACCTCGACGTCCGAGGCGGCGGTGACTTTCGTTTCTGTTGCCTGGTCAGTCATCCTTGCCCCCCTGGATGCCGCGCAGCAGGCGCGGCTTGGTCACGATTCCCACGTCAACGCCCCCCTCGGTGATGACAACCGGCTGGTCGGTGCCCACCGCGAGGTCGATCAGCTGGTCGAGGTCGGCGCCCTCGTCCGCGCGCGGTGCGCCATCGAGACTGCCGGAATGGCTCTCCATCGGCTCCATGATCGAATGCGCCTTGACGAGCTTGAGTTTCGAGATCCCCTGCACGAACTCGCGCACGTAATCGTCGGCCGGGTTCATCACGATTTCCTCGGGCGTGCCGATCTGCACGATCACGCCGTCCTTCATGATGGCGATACGGTGGCCGATGCGGATCGCCTCGTCGAGGTCGTGGGTGATGAAGAGCGTGGTTTTCTTGAGCTGCGCGACCAGCGCCTTGAACTGGTCCTGCAATTGCAGCCGGATCAGCGGATCGAGGGCCGAGAAGGGCTCGTCCATCAGCAGGATCTCGGGGTCGGACGCCAATGCCCTGGCGATGCCCACGCGCTGCTGCATCCCGCCGGAGAGTTCCTTGGGCAGACGGTCCTCGAAGCCTGTGAGATCGACAAGCCCGAGCGCGTGGTCGGAAACCGCCCAGCGCTTGGACTTCGACACTTTTCGGATTTCCAGAGGGTAGGCCACGTTGTCGCGCACCGAACGGTGCGGCATGAGCGCCATGTGCTGGAACACCATGCCGATCTGCTGCGACCGGACGCGGCGCAGTTCGCCTTCGCTCATCGCGGCCACGTCGCGGCCCAGGATCTCGATATTGCCGGCCGTCGGTTCGATCAGCCGGTTGACGTGGCGCACCAGCGTGGACTTGCCTGACCCCGACAGTCCCATGATGCAGAAGATCTCGCCGCGGGCCACGTCGAAGGTGGCGCCCTGCACGCCGACGACGCAGCCGAAGCGTTCCAGCGCTTCGGGCTTTCCGATGCCCTCGTTCTTGACGGCTGTCATCGCCTCCTGTGCGCGCGCACCGAAGATCTTCCACACATCCTTCAGGGCCACGACCGTTTCTGTGGCGGTATCGTTCATCACTGTCCCCTTGTGATCGTGAAAGGCCGCCGGGGTGTACCCGGCGGCCTGAAAGCCCGGTCAAGCTGACCGTGGACGCCTCAATTGGTCAGCCAGCCTAGAACGACATCCTCGTTCTCGGCGACCCACTGCTGCGCGAACTCGGCGGCTTCCATGTTGTCAACCGCAAGCGCCTTGCCCATGGCGCTCAGCGCCGCGCCCTGCATCTGGTAGTTGTCCAACATCTTGGCGACCGTGGGATAGCTTTCCTGCAGTTCCTTGGCGTAATGCAGGTGCAGCGTTGCGCCATCCCATGCCGTCGATGCCTCGGACTTCTCCAGCCAGTCCGGATCGTCCGTCGGCTGCACGATGTTCCACGTCTCGGGGTCGTGCGGCGGCTCGTCGAGAACCGTTAGGTCCTGGGTGACGAAGATGTAATGCGGGCTGTAGCAGAACCCGATCCACGGATCGCCGGCATTGGTGGCGTTGTCGAGGTTGGCGTAGGCGATCGTCTCCTCGTACTCTGTCAGCTCAAAGAGCTGGTCGTAACCGTAGGATTTCGCCCGAACCTTCTCCACCACGGTAGAGGCCCAGCCCGGGGCGCCGATCCAGACTTCCGGTGTGCCGTCGCCATCGGTGTCGAAGATTTCCATCTTCTCGGGATCGGTGAGATCGTCGATCGAGGTGATGTCGTACTCCTCGGCGATATAGGTGGGTACGCACATGCCCTGCTCGGCTTGGACCGGGTTGTTGTTCATGACGACCGTACCGCGATCCTTCACGTAGGTGTCGTGCAGGTTCTGCTGGTTGGGCATCCAGACCTCGGGGTGGACGTGCATCGAGCCCTTGTCCATCGCCTCGAACACGATGGGGTTGGTGCCGCTCTGCAGCTCGACCTCGAGCCCGAGATTGTCCTCTATGGCGACTTTCAGCACGTTCGCCGTCGCGTTGACCGAGGCCCAGTTCGGCACGCCGATCACGATGTCGGCGGCCATTGCCGGCCCGGCGATTACGGCGGCGGTGCCGCCGAGAAGGGCTGTCAGTTTCTTCATGTTGGATTTCCTCCGTGTTGGGTCATCATTTTCGATGGATGATGTCACGCCTTTGGCAGCGCTTGCGCCCGGGCTGGCAGTGGATGTTTCCTTGGTTCCCGAATTTGTCCCATGTCCCGCGCTGAACAGGCTTCAAGTACCACTTGGACGGTCCGCGTAGTGCAGATACTGCAGCATGCCCCCGCACGACGTGGCAAGCATCAGCAAGTGTTTCAGAGCAAAAAAATTTTGAAAAGTGAAATCTTTTTCATTTTTTCTTCACTGTTTTCGATATTTCGGAAGCCTGTTTTCGGTCATCCCGAAAAGGGGGGCGGCTCCGCGGCGCGGCGGCTACCCGGGAATCGTGAAGCTGTGGCCGGGGCGCTGGAGCCAGTCGGCCGACCGCGCCCTGAGGTGTCCGACCAGCGGCTCGAACCACGGCCAGTTGCGGGCGGCGGCATCGTTGACGATCACGTGCTTCTTGCGGGTGAAAACCGGCGCCGACTCGAGCTCGTACAGCCGGCCGTCACGGACATAGGGCTGTGCCAGCGCCCGCGGCAGGTAGGCCGACCCGCCGCGGTCCAGCATGCATTGCAGCGCCCACCACGAGCTGTCGAAGCTGATCCGCGCCACGCCGGCGTCATGATAGACCTCGTCATGCTCGCGGCGATAGTCGGGGCCGTGATCGACGAATATGTAGAGCGGGTCGCCGTCGATCGGCGTGTCTGCCCGGTCCGAGAACAGCGCGAGGTCCTCCGGCGGCAGTTCGTAGACCGTCTGGTTGCCTCTCAGGGTCGCGTCGTAGGTCAGGATCACGTCGACCATGCCCTCGACCAGCCATGTCTCCAGCTCGCGCGCGCCGCCCTGCATCACCGAAACCGCCATCTCGGGATGTCCTGACACGACCCCGTTGAAGAAAGCGCGGCCGGGCCCGTGCCACAGTTCACGATCACAGCCGAAGGTGCAGACCGAGCTGAGCCCGTCGGGCAGGGCCGTCTCGTACTTGGCCTGACGCCAGAGGCCCGTCATCACGCGGGCGTAGCGCAAGAGCTTGCTGCCCGCGGGCGTGAGCGTGGTGCCGGATTTGTGGCGGTTGAGCAGTTGCTGGCCGAGCTCGTCTTCCAGCGCCTTGAGCCGCGCCGTGACGGTGGATTGGGTGACGTGCAGCTGCTGGGAGGCCCGCACGAGGTTGCCGGTCTCGACGATGGCAATGAAGGTCTGCAGGGAGGTTAGATTCATACGGCGGCTCCAAAATTCGGATATGTCGAATTTATACGGCAAATTATTTCATTTTCAAGAATTGTTCTTTTGTGGCACGTCTGGAGGGCGTCGACAGGTTCATGACTCGCAGGAGGTTCGCAATGTTTCGCAAGATGCCAGAACTGGTGCAGCGCGACGATTTCATCGCCGCCATGCGCCGCGTCGCGGCCTCGGTGACGGTGGTGACGACGGACGGCCCGGCAGGCCGCGCGGGCGCGACCGTGAGCGCGTTCTCCTCGGTCTCGGCCGATCCGCCGACGGTGCTGGTATGCCTGAACGCCGAGAGCCGCATCGCACATTTCGTTCAGGAAAACAGCAGGTTCTGCGTGAACGTGCTGCCGGAGGATTCAGCGGAAATCGCCGATCGCTTCGCGGGCCGCCATGATGACCGGGTGGCAGATCGGTTCGCGGGTATCAAGACCTTCGCGCCGGGCGGGCAGGCGCCGTTGATCGACGGGGCGACGGCGTTTTGCTGCGGTCTGCAACAGGCGGTGCGCTCGGGCAGTCACCTGATCATGGTGGGGCATGTACGCGAGGTGCTCGATGGCCGCGTGCCGCCGCTGGCCTACCGCGATGGCGCCTATCACCGCGTCGTGCCGCAGACTGCCGCGGCCGGCTGAGGGAGACCAGGCATGATGCAGAGCTACCGGATGCTGATCGGGGGAGAATGGGTAGAGGCCTCGGACGGCGGCACGTTCGGCACGGTCAACCCTGCCACCGGCGAAACCTGGGCCACCGTGCCCGAAGCGACGGCCGAGGATATCGACCGCGCCGTGCGCACGGCCCATGCTGCATGCCACGAGGGGCCCTGGGCGGCTATGACACCCACGCAGCGGGGCCACTGCCTGCGCCGGCTGGGTGATTTGCTGGCCGCACGGTCCGAGACGCTGGGCGAGATCGAGACGCGCGACTCGGGCAAGCTCTTTCGGGAAACCCGATGGCAGGCGAAATACATTGCCGAGTTTTTCCATTTCTACGCCGGTGCGGCCGACAAGATCGCGGGTGATACCCTTCCGATCGACAAGCCCGACATGTTCGTGTTCACCGAGCGCGAGCCGCTGGGCGTGATCGCCGCCGTTGTCCCCTGGAACAGCCAGTTGTTCCTGACCGCCGTCAAGATCGGCCCGGCGCTGGCGGCCGGCAACTCCGTGGTGCTCAAGACGTCGGAACACGCCCCGGCAGTGATCCTCGAATTCGGCAGGCTGATCGCCGAGGCGGGCATCCCCGACGGGGTTGTCAACATCGTCACCGGCCACGGTGATCCTTGCGGCAAGGAATTGACAAGCCACCCGCTCGTCGCCCGCGTAAGCTTTACCGGCGGCCCGGTGGCGGCGCGGCACGTGGTGATGAACTCGGCGCGCAACTTCGCCGAGGTCAGCCTCGAACTGGGCGGCAAGTCGCCCTTCATCGTATTCGATGACGCCGATATCGAAAGCGCCGTCAACGGTTCGGTCGCGGGCATATTCGGTGCTTCGGGGCAGAGTTGCGTGGCAGGCTCGCGCCTGATCGTGCATGACGATATCGCCGATGCCTTCATCGAGAAGATGAAAACCATCGCGGGCGGCATACGCATCGGTGACCCGATGGCCGAGGACACGGAAATGGGGCCGTTGTGCACCCGCGGGCAGCTCGAGACCATCGAGAGCGAGATCGCCGGCGCGGTGGCGGATGGCGCGCGCGTGGTATGCGGTGGCGCACGCGCCGGGGCGGGCGAGATGTTCTTTCAGCCCACGGTCATCGACTGCCCGTCGCCCGATCTGAAGATCGTGGATACCGAGCTGTTCGGTCCGGTGCTGTGCGTGCTGCGGTTCCGGACCGAGGACGAGGCGCTGCGCCTTGCCAACGACACCGAGCATGGTCTGGCGGCCGGGATCTTCACCCGCGACAATGCCCGCGCCCTGCGGATGAGCCGCGCCGTGCGCGCCGGCATCGTCTGGGTCAACACCTACCGCGTGATCTCGCCCGTGGCGGAATTCGGCGGCATGAAGACCTCGGGATACGGGCGCGAAAGCGGCTTTCAGGCGGTTTACGACTACACGCGGCCCAAGACGGTTTGGATGAACATGTCGGAGAATCCGATCGCCAACCCGTTCCAGCCGAGATGAGGAGGAGAGAGCCCATGAAGTTTCATCTTGCGATCAACCTGGAGCGGATGAGCCCCGACACCGACATTCGCGCGGTGCGGGATCACACGCTCGAAATGGTGCAGATGGCCGACGCGGCGGGGTTCGAGATCGCGTGGGCTGCAGAGCATCACGCGCTCGAAATGACCATCGCGCCCAATCCTTTCCAGATCCTGACATGGTGGGGCGAGCATACCAGGAACATCCGGCTGGGGGTCGGCGTGGTCAACGCTGCTTACTGGCACCCCATCAACCTCGCCGGCGAGGCGGCGCTGCTCGACGTGCTCAGCGACGGGCGGCTGGAGTTCGGCATAGGGTCGGGCGCGTACCAACGTGAATTCGACCGGATGAAGCCCGGGTTGGATCAGCGTGACAGCTGGCGGTACATGCAGGAGGCGCTGCCAGTGGTGCAGAAGCTGTGGCAGGGCGATTATGCCCATGACGGCGACTACTGGCAGTTTCCGGCCGCCACGTCCTGCCCCAAGCCCGTTCAGGACGAGGTGCCCGTCTGGGTGGCCGCGCGGGCGCCGATCACCTTCGACTACGCGGTGGAGAACGAATGCAACATCCTCAGCTGGCCGCTCACCATGCCGATTTCCGAGGTCGAAACCTATCGCCGGCGGCTTGACGAGTCGGTGGAAAAGGCGGGCAAACCGTTCAATGGCACCTGGGCGGTCATGCGCCACACCGCGCTTTACGAGACCGAGGCCGATCGGCAGGCGGCGCTGTCGTCGGTGCGTCACGTGCTGGGACAGTTCGGCAACCTGATGATGAAGAAAGGCGAGGTCATCAATGGCTTCCCCGAGCAGGTGCCGCTGGAGGAGCTGGATGGAAACGCCCGGGTGGACCCCGGGATGCTGGAGGAAAACCTCATGTTCGGCACCCCAGAGCAGGTGACGGAGAAACTGAAGCGGCACGAGGCCGTGGGCGCGGACGCGTTCGTCTACTACGCTTCCATGGGCATGGACATGGAGCAGCAGAAACGCTCGCTGCGGCTCTTCATCGAGAAGGTGATGCCGGAATTCGCGGAAAAGGAGCTTGTCCATGCCGGCTGAGATCAGGCGCACGCTGTTGCAGGTGCAGACCACCTACAAGGAAGGCTGGAAGGAGGTCGCCGAACCGACGAAACTGGTCGCCGCCATCGCCGTGATCCGCAACCCGTGGTTCGGACGTGGCCATGTCGAGGATCTCAGCCCCGAGGTGCGCGACATCTGCCCCGAGATCGGCAAGCTGCTCACGGACATGCTGCTGGAGGTGACCGGCGATGCGCTCGAAGGCTGCGGCAAGGCATCCGTGGTGGGCATGGGCGGAGAGGCGGAGCATGCGCAGGCGCTGACGCACTCGCTGTGGTTCGGCAACCAGCTGCGCGAGGCGGTCGACGCCAAGAGCTATCTCGCCTTCACCAACTGCAAGGGCGTGGCCGGCCAGCCGATCATGATCCCCCTGATGCACAAGGATGACCCGGGCAAGCGGTCGCACTACCAGACGATACACCTCAATATCCCCGACGCGCCGGGCCCTGACGAGGTGGCGATCGCGCTCGGCGCTTCGATCGGCGGCCACCCCAATCACAGGATCGGCGACCGCTATGCCGACCTGCGCGAGATGGGCCGCGACGCCGACAATCCCGCGGGGGTCTAGATGCCGGTCAGCGGCAACGGCACTGCCTATGATCTCGCCGGGCCGGACGGGGCGCCGGCGGTGGTGCTCATCCACGGGCTGGGTCTGACGCGCGAGGTGACATGGGGGCATATCGCGCCGGTTCTGGCGCGGCGCTACCGGGTTCTCAGCTACGACCTGCCGGGGCATGGCCAGACGGCCGCGCCGGACGAGGCGGTAAGCCTGCGCATGCTGGGCCGCCAGCTTGTCGCGCTCATGGACGAGCTTGGGCTGGACAGGGCCGCGCTGGCGGGGTTCTCCCTGGGCGGCATGATCAACCGTCGGGTCGCGATGGACGATCCCGGGCGGGTGTCCGCGCTGGCGATCCTCAATTCGCCGCACGAACGCGAGGAGGAGCAGCAGAAGCTGGTGGAACAGCGCGCCCGCGACACCGGTGCCGGCGGTCCGGCGGCGACCATCGACACCACGCTGGCGCGCTGGTTCACCGAGCGGTTCCGCCACGATCACCCCGAGACGGTTCAGCAGGTGCGCGATACGGTCCTGGCCAACGAGACCGGCTGCTACGCCGCGCACCGTCAGGTGCTGGCCGAGGGGGTGACCGAGCTCATCCGCCCCGACCCGCCGATCACCAAGCCCGCCCTCGTGATGACCTGCCAGAACGACAGCGGCTCGACCCCGGCGATGAGTTGGGCCATCGCCAAGGAGATCGGAGAGGCCGACGTGGTGATCGTGCCGGAGCTGCAGCACCTGGGGCTGATCGAGCGGCCCGACCTGTTTTCTGCACCGCTGGAGGATTTCCTCGGCCGGGTGCTCGACCGAAACTGACTGACACGAACGGGAAGACGCGACATGACGACACTGACAGGCGGACAGGCGGCGGTGAAGGCGCTGGAGGCAGAGGGGGTATCCCATGTCTTCGGCCTGATCGGCTCGGCCACGATGGAGATGTTCGACGCCCTTCACGATGCGGAGGGCATCCGGTTCGTCGGCGTGCACGATGAACGCACCGGCACGCACATGGCCGATGGGTTCGCCCGGATGAGCGGGCAGGCGGGCGTGGTGCTGGCGGGGCAGAACGGGCCGGGCGCCACGAACCTTGTCACCGGGCTGGCGCAGGCCAAGGCCGCCTATGCCCCGGTGGTGAGCCTCGCCGGGGCGCTGGCGACCGGCCATCTCTACCGCGATGCTTTCCAGGAGGTGGACCAGCAGGCGCTGTTCAAGCCCGTGACCAAGAAGACATGGACCGCCACGGGCGCCGACCGGGTGCCGGAAATGATGCGCGAGGCGTTCCGCGAGGCCATGGCGCCACGGCGCGGTCCGGTGCAGCTCAACCTGCCGCGCGACGTGTTGTCCGCCGAGGCTGACTTCCCTGCCTTCCAGGGACCCGGCCAATACCGTCCGGTGGCCGCCCCGGGCGGGGCGGCGGGGGCCGTGGCGGATGCGGCCAAGCTGCTGGCCGGCGCGGCGCGGCCGGTCATCGTCGCGGGCGGCGGGATAAAGAACACCGGCGGGGCCGAGCACTGCCTCGCGCTGGCCGAGGCGGTGGGCTGCCCTGTCGTGACCTCCCCGGGCCATGGCGATGCCGTGCCGTTCGGCCATCCGCTCAACGCCGGCCAGATGGGCCCGCGCGGCAACGCCGTGGCCTCGCGGCTGGTCAGGGAGGCCGACGTGATCCTCGCGCTCGGCACGCGGCTTGGCTTCAACGCCACGTTCTACAGCTACGACAACATCAACCGCGACGCCGGGATCATCCAGGTCGAGATGGAGCCCACCGCGATCGGCCGCTACTTCCCGGTCGAGATGGGGATCATGGGCGATGCCCCGACTGTGGCTGGGCAGTTGCGCGACGCGATCGAGGGCATCAACGACCGGCGGCTGGCGGCGGCCTGGACCGAGAGCTTCCGGACCGAGCGCGCGGCGTTCCTCGCGAAGCGCGACGCGGAGGCCGATACGGGGTCGGTTCCGATCCAGCCCTCGGGGCTGTTCAAGACCCTTCGCGACGTGCTGCCCGCCGACGCGGCGGTGACGATGGATGCCGGCACGCTTTGCCTGCAGGCCACGGACGCGCTGAATTACCACCACCCCAAAAGCCTGTTCACCCCGCTCGATTTCGGGCTGGTGGGCTTTTCCTTTGCCTGCGGGCTTGGGGTGAAGCTGGCCGCGCCCGAGCGCCCCGTGGTCAGCCTGATGGGCGACGGTGGCTTCGGCATGACCGTGTCGGAACTGTCGACGGCCGTCGATTACGGCATCAACACGGTCACCGTGGTGATGAACAATCGCTGCTGGGGTGCTGAAAAGGCGTACCAGCGCGATTTCTTCGGCCAGCGTTACATCGGCGCCGATATCTCCAGCCCGCCTTTCGACAAGCTGGCAGAGCTCTACGGGGCCAAGGGATACCGCGCGGCAACGCTGGACGAGATGGCGCAGGCCATCGAGGATGCGCTGCAGTGTGGCCGGCCTGCCGTGATCGACACCGAGGTGGACCCCGCGGCGCTCTATTCCTTCCGCCGGGACAGCTTCAAGCACCGAGGGGGGTAGGGGCCGGTCAGACCTTATGCCGGGTGTGCCTGGACAGTTCGGCCCTGGCCACCTGGCGGCGGTGCACGGCGTCCGGGCCGTCGGCAAGGCGCAGCGTGCGCAGATGTGTCCACATCGCCGCCAGGGGCGTGTCCTGGCTGATGCCCTGTCCACCGAACATTTGCACGGCCTCGTCGACCACCTTCAGGGCCACGCGTGGCGCGACGACCTTGATCTGGGAAATCCACGGCGCGGCGGCGCGGGCGTCGCCCTGGTCCATCATCCAGGCGGCCTTTAGGCAGAGCAGGCGGGCCTGTTCGATCTCCATGCGGGCCTCGGCGATGATGTCGTAATTGGCGCCGAGCTGGACCAGCGGCTTGCCGAAGGCCTCTCGTTCGAGACCGCGGCGGCACATCAGTTCCAGCGCCGTCTCGGCCTGGCCGATGGCGCGCATGCAGTGATGGATACGGCCGGGCCCGAGGCGGCCCTGCGCGATCTCGAAACCGCGCCCCTCGCCGAGGATGAGGTTCTGTGTCGGAACGCGCACGTCTGTAAAGCGGAAATGCATGTGGCCGTGGGGCGCGTCATCGTGGCCGTAGACCTCCATCGGGCGGAGTTTCTCGATGCCGGGCGTGTCGGCGGGCACGACGATCATGGAATGACGCTGGTGCTTGGGCAGGTCGTCGTCGCCGGTCTTGACCATCACGATATAGACCGCGCAGCGCGGATCGCCCGCGCCGGTGGCCCACCATTTCTCGCCGTTGAGCACGTAGGAGTCGCCGTCGCGCACGCAGGACATGGCGATATTCGTGGCGTCGGAACTGGCGACCTGCGGTTCGGTCATCAGGTAGGCGCTGCGGATCTCGCCTTCGAGGAGGGGCGTGAGCCAGCGGTCTTTCATTTCGGGCGAGCCGTAGCGTTCGAAAACCTCCATGTTGCCGGTGTCGGGGGCGTTGCAGTTGAACACCTCGGCGCCCATCGGGGTCTTGCCCATCTCCTCGGCGAAATAGGCATATTCGACGGTGCTCAGGCCCGGGCCTCGGTCGCTGTCGGTCAGCCAGAAATTCCACAGGCCGGCGGCCTTGGCGCGGGCCTTGAGCCCCTCCAGGATCTCGGCTTGCCGGTCGGTATAGGCCCAGCGGTCGCCCTTGCCGATCTCGGCCTGGTACTCGGCTTCGCGCGGCGCGATCTCGTCGCGGACCATGTCGGCCACGCGCTTCAGAAGAGCCCGCTTTTCCGGCCTTATAGAGAAATCCATTCGCTGCTCTCCGCCGCTGTGTGCACCGGAACGGGCACAATCATTCCTGTTTTCCGCAAGACTGTCGCCAGATTGTCAACGCGTCACCCCCGTTTGCCCCAATTCATGTCACAAACCAAGACCAGTTTCCGCAATTGTGCCGGGGCGCGGCCCGGGCGGTGGGAAAAGGTGGCTGCATGCAGGTTGAACTGCTTTCGGGCAAACGGACATCGTTGACAGCGTCACGCGCAAGACCGCGCCCGGCATCGGCCGCGCAGGATCCGGCACCAGACCCGCAGCATGCCGTGACCTGTTTCACGCCCGGAACGCTCGTGACAACGCTGCAGGGCAAGCGGCGGGTCGAGGCGCTGCGTCCCGGCGACCGTCTGCTGACACGTGACAGGGGGTTTCGCCCTCTGGTCTGGCGGGGCATCCGGCCGGCCCGGGCCGTCACCCCTTCGGAAAGTCCCGTGCTCGTGCGCGCCGGCGCGCTGGGAAACGACCGGCCGGATCGGGACATGGTGGTATCGCCGGGGCACCGTTTCCTCGTGACGGATCGCCGCTTGCTGCGGGGGCTGGGCGAGCCGGAGGCGCTGGTCGAGGCCAGCGCGCTGACCGACCGGCCGGGCATCGGATGGCTTGGCACCGCGGTGAGCTACGTCCACCTTCTGCTGGAGCAGCACGAGGTGATCCTTTCGGAGAATACCTGGACCGAAAGCTTCCGCCTCAGCGAATCGGTTGCGCGAACGCTGCATGCTGCCGGCCCCGAGGATGTGCTGAGCCTGTATCCGCAACTGCGCGCAGAGCCCCGGACCGCAGTCCAGGCGCCGGCGCGCATGCTGTTGTCGGCGCAGGCGTGGCAACACGTCCTGTCGGCCTGACCGATCCTCGGGCCGTGATTGCGGGGACACGGCGCAGGGTGTAGGGCAGTGGCGGAGGGGACCGCCATGCAGAAAGCGCGCATTCCGACAGACCCGGCCCGCAGCGCCTATGACGTCGTCATCGTGGGTGGCGCCATGATGGGCGCTGCCGCCGCGTGGTTTCTTGCCGACAGTTCCGATTTCGACGGCCGGGTTCTGGTGGTCGAACGCGATCCCGGCTATTCGGCCTGCTCGACCGTGCACAGCAACTCCTGCCTGCGCCAGCAATTCAGCACGGCCCTCAACGTGGAAATCTCGCGCTTCTGCGCCGATTATATCCGCGATTTCCGCGCCAGCATGGGGGGCGATCGGCGTGTTCCGGGCGTGGATATGCATGCCTTTGGCTACATGTACCTTGCGGGGTCCGAAAGCGCGGCAGAGGCGCTGCGCGCGGCACAGGCCGTACAGGCGGCCTGCGGCGCCGAAACCCGGCTGCTGACGCCGGACGAGATCGCCGCCGCGTACCCGTTCTACGACCTCCAAGGCGTTTTGCTGGGCAGTCATAACACCACCGACGAGGGCTACTGGGACAGCGGCACGGTGTTCGACTGGTGGCGGCGCATGGCCCGGGAGCGGGGCGTGGAATTCATCGCCGGCGAGGTCACGGGCATGACCCTATCCCCCGCGGGCGGGCGGGTTGAGCGCGTCACCCTTGCCTCGGGTGTCTCGGTCGCCTGTGGGCATGTCGTCAACGCCTCCGGGCCGAGGGCGGCGCACACCGCGCGCATGGCCGGGATCGCGTTGCCGGTAGAGCCGCGCAAGCGGTTCACATGGGTTTTCTCGGCGGCGCATCCGCTCGACCGGGCGCTGCCGCTGACGGTGGATCCCTCGGGTGTGCACGTGCGTCAGGACGGGCCGGGCACCTACATGGCCGGCGCCAGCCCCGACCCGGACCCGGCCGTGGACCCGGGTGATTTCACCATGGACCACGATCTGTGGGAATCCCGCGTCTGGCCCGCTATCGCTGCCCGCATCCCGCAATTCGACGCGTTGCGCGTGATCTCGGAATGGGCCGGGCATTACGCCTACAACACGCTGGATCGCAATGCCGTGACCGGCCCGCATCCGGAGGTTGCCAACTTCCTGTTCATGAACGGGTTCTCCGGCCATGGCTTGCAGCAGGCGCCGGCGATGGGGCGCGGCATCGCGGAATGGATCGCGCACGGCGCCTATCGCAGCCTCGACCTGCGGCCTTTCCATTACGAGCGCATCCTGCACGGCGCCCCCCTGTCCGAAAGCGCGGTGATCTGAGACGCCAGGGTGTCAAAGTGCCTCGCGCGCGACGATGGCAACACCGTTCTCGATCCGGTCGCCCGGGTGCAGCAGCACCCTGTCGCCCTCTGACAGCCCGTCCAGCACCTGAGCCGAGAATTCCGACGTTCTGCCGATCTGGACATGTTGCAGCCGGGCAATGTCGCCCTCGGCGGTGAACACGGCCCATTCCCCGTCGCGGCGGAACAGCGCGCCGAGCGGCACCTGCAGCACATCTTCCCCCTGCCACGCCACGATGCGCAGGTAGACGGAGAAGCCATGCCCAAGGGCCGGGCGTTGTTCCGGCGGCGATACGAGGTCGAGAACCACGTCCACCCGCTGTTCCTCTATCCCTAGGGCCGAAACCTTGGTGCGGGCCGATGGCTCGATCCGTGAAATCCGCGCCTCCAGCGCCGGCGTGCCACCCCAACGTTCCACGATCGCCCGGTCGCCGACCTGCAGCCGCACGGCATCGGTGGAGAGCACGTCGGCGACGATTTCAAGGTCGTCGGGCTGACCGATGGACAGCAGGCGCGTGCCCGCCGTGACGGGGCTCTCGCTTATCACGTCCACCTGCAGCACGCGGCCATCGACGGGCGCCTTGATCTTCAGGCAGCATTCCTCGGAAACCGGGTCATCCGTGCCCGGCTCGATCAGGGCGGCGCGCGCCCGGTCCAGCGCGCCCTTGGCGCGTTCGAGGTTCGAGATGGCAGCCTCCTGCGCGGCCTGCCGGACGCCAAGGGCCTGCTCGGCGTTTTCCAGCCGCGTGAGCGAGGCGACCCCGCGATCCACCAGTTGCTTGGCCCGGCGGTATTCACTGCGGGCGAGTTCCAGCTCTTCCTCGGCCTGCCTAAGGTTGCTGCGCGCCATGTGCAGCCCGGCCTCCGCCTCGCGTACGGCGGCCTCGGCCTGCACGCGGCTGCGGGGGTCCAAGGGGTCTGACGCGGCGGGCTCGACGATGGCGACGACGGTTTCGCCGCCCGTGACCGCGTCCCCGGCCCGCACGGGCGCGCGGCGGGCGGTGCCGCGGATCGGGGCGGCAACCTCGTAGACCTCGGCGATGCGGGTCTTGCCCTCGACATCCACCGTGACCTGCATGGGTGCGCGGGTCGCGACCGCGAGATCGACCGGCACCGGGTCGGTGCGGAAGGCGACGATGGCCAGCGCCCCCGCCGCGAGCAGGCCGATGCCCCCGAGGATTACGGTGCGTGGTTTCATCGCTTCACCTCATTCGCGTGTTTTCATGACCTCGACAAGGTCCATCCGGTCCAGCCGCCGGCGCACGATCAGCACCGAGCCGAGCGCCGCGCCAAGCACGACGAGACTGGCAAGCGCGAACCCCGACGGTTCCAGCACGAGCGGGATCTCGTAGAGATCGCTGGTCGATCCCTCGGCCAGGGCATGGGCGATCCCCGCGCCGAGAAGCCATCCGGCCGGCTGTGCGAGCGCGGCCAGCAGCATCGTCTCACCCACGAGGATGAAGGAGACTTCCCCGCGGGTGAAGCCCAGTATCCGCAGGCTGGCCAGTTCGCGGGCGCGTTCCGACAACTGGATGCGCGCACCGTTATAGGCCAGCCCGATCGTGATCAGCACCGCAATGATGACATAGATCGACGTCATAATGACCACGTTCTCGCGGATCGTGGCCTCGAATGAACGGCGCATCTTGCCCATCTGGACAAGCCCGGTCAGCTCGGGCGTGTTCTTGAGCACCTCGTGCAGCCGCGGCAGCGCATGGCTGTCGATCTTCATGTTGGCGACGGAAATGCGGGGGGCCTGTCGCAACAGCCGGTTCAGTGCGTCGATATGCATGTAGGCCCCCAGCCCGACATACTGCGTCACGACCCCTGCGACCGGAACGGCATGTGTCTCGTTGATCCCGCCGCGGAATTCGACCTCGACCCGGTCGCCCGGTACAGCGCCGAGATGTGTCGCCAGCCGTTCGGACAGCAAGAGCCCGTGCGCGGGCGGGTCGATCACCCGACCGTCGGTTGCGATGATGCGCGCAAGATCTGCGCCCGGACGGCGGCCCTCGATGGCGACGTCCTTTTCCCGGTGTCCGTGGCGCAGCACGGCGGGCTGTAACTGCTGGCCCTCGGCGTGCAGCACGCCGGGCAGCCGCCCCACCGTCGCCAGCGCGGTTTCCGGCACGTCCGGCTCGAACAGCAGGATGGCGTCCTGCCTGTTGCCGCGGTCAAAGGTGGTCTCGATCATCTCGTCCAGCGCGGCCGAGAAAAACCCCGACGCCACCAGCACGGCGACCGCCAGCGACAGGCCGAGAGCCGTCGCCGCCGAACGCAGTGGCCAGCGCATCAGGCTGCGCAGGATCATCATCGCCGGTTGTGAAAGCCGCATGGCGGTAAGCGCGCGATCCAGCGCGGTGCGCTTGAACCGTGGCGGCGCGGGCGGGGCCATTGCCACGGCCGGGGGCATCCACGCCGCCCGCAGTGCGCTGCGCGCCGCCCCGAGAGCGGCACTTGCCAGCGCCAGCAGCCCGGACAGGGCATAGGCGGTATAGCTGAGGTTGTAGATCAGGTAGGGAAAGTCGAAGAACTGGGCGTAAAGCCGCGCCAGCGCCCGGGCCAGCCACGTTCCAGCCCCCCAGCCGATGACAACGCCGGCAAGGGCGATCAGCCCGGCCAGCATGAGGTAATGAAGGCAAACCTCGGCACTGGAGTAGCCTATCGCCTTGAGCAACCCGATCTGGCTGCGCTCCAGCGCGATGATCCGGCTGATGACCATGCCCACGAGAAAGGCCGATATCCCGTAGAAGATGGGGGGCAGGATCATCGCCGCGGTTTTCTGCTGTTCCAGCTCGGAATCGATGAAGCTGTTGGACAGCTGGGTGTCGCGGCCATGGGCCCCCAGACCGCCATAGGGCTCAAGCAGGTGGTCAAGCCGGTCAATCACGTCCTGTTCGCGCGCGCCCGGCCCGAGATCGAGGCTTACCTCGTTGAAGGCTCCGTCCATGTCGAAGGTCGCCGACAGCGCCCGCTCTGGCATCCAGACGATGCCGAAGGTCTCGTTGTCGGGCATCAACGCACCGGGCCCGATGGTGTAGATGAATTCCGGCGACAGCAGCGTGCCGGTCAGCGTCAGCTCACGCTTGCGCCCGTTCAGGTTGGCCTCGAAGGTATCGCCGGGGCGCAGGTCGTTGGCCTCGGCGAAGGGCTGGTTCACCGCCACCTCGTCGGTGGCGCCGGGATCGGGCAGGCGCCCGGTGCGCAGCACCGGCACGTTGAGGCGTTGACGGCCGTCCGCGGGCAGCGACAGCAGCCGCGCGGTCACCGTCTCGGGCTGGCCGGGCACGTCCAGCACCGCCAGCTGCGAAACCCGTGCCTCGGCCGCGTGGACCCCGTCGATGGCACGGATTTCGGCCATCAGCGCGCGGGGCGCGCGGTTGGCGGCGGCGAAGACGTCGGCGAAACGGTTGCGCTCGTAATAGGCTTGGCGCGTTTCCTCCAGCGCGCCGTAGGTGCCGAAGGTCGTCAGCAGGATCGCGACGCCGCAGGCCAGCACAAGCGCGATCGCCAGTGCCTGTGCCCACAGACGCTGGAAATCCCTCAGCAGCTTGCGGTCCAGCGCGTTCATCGGCCCGTCACCAGCTGATGTCCGCAGGCGACAGACGCTGTGTGTTCTCCTCCACCCGGTCGATGTGCCCGTCGAGGAAATAGACCACCCGGTGCGCCATCTTGCGGATGGCGGCGTTGTGGGTGATGACCACCGTGCTGGTGCCAAGCCTGTCATTGACGTCGGCCAGGACTTCCAGCACCTGCACGCCCGTCTTGCTGTCCAGCGCCCCGGTGGGTTCGTCGCACAACAGCACCTCGGGCCGCTTGGCGATCGCGCGCGCGATGGCCACCCTTTGCTGTTCGCCGCCCGACATCTCGGCCGGGAAATGATCCAGCCGGTGATGCAGCCCCACCTGTGCCAGCGCCTCCTCGGCCGGCATCGGGTCGGGGGCCACGTCGGTGACGAGCTGGACGTTCTCGCGCGCCGTCAGGCTGGCCACGAGATTGTAGAACTGGAAGACGAACCCAACATGCGCGCGGCGGTACCGCGTGAGGCGTCGGTCGTTCAGCGCCGTCAGCTCTAGGTCGCGGAACCACACCTTGCCCGAGGTCGCGTGGTCGAGCCCACCCAGAATGTTGAGCAGCGTGGACTTGCCGCTACCCGAGGGCCCCAGAAGCACCGCGAGCTCGCCAGTGAAGAGTTCGAGGCTCACGCCGTCCAGCGCCCGGACCTCGAGAGTGCCGGTGTCGTAGACCTTGGTCAGGTCATGTGTTCGGAAAACCGTGCCCATATCCGCACCAATCGCTGTACCGCGACCCTACGGCCCGCGGCGCGATTGACCATGACACACATCAATCCGGGGCCCCGGTCAGAACGGAAGGTCGCGGCCGTCCCACGTGCGAAAGCATCCCGTCCGCTCGATGTTGAGCGCCGCGAACTCCCTGATCAGCCCATCCGCGCTTTCGTCAACGCCGATTTCCGCCGCGTCTCCGCCCATGCCGGTGCGAACCCACCCCGGATGGTAGATGCCAACGGCGATGCCGAGCGGTTGCAGATCGACTGCGAGGTTGCGGCCCAGGTTCAGCGCGGCAGCCTTGGAGGCGCGGTAGGCATAGCTGCCGCCCGCCGCCAGTTCCTGGCTGCCCAGGCGGCTGGACATGATGGCGATTTTCCCGCCTCCCGCCTGCTGGAGCGCGGGCAGCAACGCCTGGATGGACAGGAAAACGCCCGTCACGTTGGTGGCCATCGTCTGCGCCCATGTCTCTGGCGAGAAACCGTCGGCCAGCGACTGGCCCTTGTCCGGGTAGATCCCGGCGTTGCATATCAGAAGATCCACCGCCTGACCGTCGAGCGACCGTGCAAGGGTGCGGTGCTGTTCGGGCCGCATGACGTCGAGTTCGGTGAATTCCCCGCCGGCCCTTGCGGTGCCGGTTACCGTGTGGCCTTGCGCCGTGTACCGGTCGTGAAGCGCGCGCCCGATGCCCCGGTTCGCCCCGGTGATCACAACGTGCATGGAGCTCTCCTCGGTCGTGTCAGTTGGTCTTGCGCCCCGGAAGGAAGGGCAGGGGCGTGACGGGCACGCCCTCCTCGATCAATTTCCGAGCCTCCTCGGCGCGCGCCTCGCCGTGGATCGGGCGCTCGGGTGTCAGGCCTTCGTGCATGTCCCGCGCTTCGCGTGCGAAATTCTGGCCCACGTAATCCGAATGCTGTTCGATGCGCCGCTTGAGTTCGGAAAGGGCCTGTGCCGCCGGGCTGGACGGGGTCGACAGCGGCGTGCCGGAGGCGGCGCCGCCATTGCCGTCTTCGGGCGTATCGGGCGCCGGGCGTTCCGCGTCGCGGCTGTGGACGCGCGGGGCCATGAGCGCCTTGTCGACCTGTGTCGATCCGCACACCGCGCAGGCCACCATGCCCGACGCCTTGAGCGTGTCGAACGCGCCGGCGGACTGGAACCAGCTGTCGAACCTGTGGTCACGGTCGCATTTCAGCGTGAACTGAATCACGGAACTCTCCGCTGTTGAACTGCGCGATAATTAACGCCTCGGGCCGGTTTTTCAAGCGGCCCGGCGCGCTCAGCGCCGCAGCAGTCTGGGGTCGAATTCCCGCAGGATATGCGCAAGTTCGGGCATCCCGACGCTGGCGGCGGCCTTTTTCGGGCGCATCCACTTGCGCTTGCGCTCGGCGCGCTCGGGGTAGCGGCCACTCAGCCCGCGCACACGCACCGGGAACACCATCGCGACGCAGGGCAGCCCGTCCTCGCCCGGCCCGTCCTTGAAATAGGAAAACAGGCCGAGGGAAGGGCCGGTGACACGTCCGCGCACGCCGGCCTCTTCCCATGCCTCCATCAAGGCGCTGTCCGCCGGGGTCTTGCCGTCGACCGGCCAGCCCTTGGGGATGATCCAGCGACCGGTGCGGCGGGAGGTCACCAAGAGAAACTCGGGCTTGTCCTTGCGGATGCGGTAGCAAAGTGCCGCGAATTGCGTGCGCACGTCCGTCTTGTGCCGCGAGCGCAGGGAAATCGGCAGTTGCTTGAAATTGTGCTGGGTCACCGGGTTGCCCTCCCCTAGCCCGTGCTGCTCTGAAATTATGTATATACATCGTAACTCGGACGGGCCGGTTTGGCGAGTCCCGATTTGCCCCCGCCGGCGTTTGGGGCGCCGTAAAAGGCCGCTTTGCCGAACGATCCGGCCGTCACGGGTGGGGCGCGCCCTTTGTGGTCACCGGCATGCGCCGTTTCTGACCAAAAATATCGGAATTGACAAAGGTGACCAAAAATATCAGAAATAGGATAGCCAACCCTGCTGTGGGCCAGCCCGGACAAGCCGATCCCAACAGGAGCGACCGATGACACTGCAACACACCACAAAGACGCCTCCCGACAGGCGGGCCGTGGCGCCGCGGCGGCCGGATCTCGCGGCAATGGCGATGGCGGGGCTTCTCCCGGTAGATCTGGTTCTGGAGCATCTGCTCGACCGTATAGAGGAGGGCCGGCCATGATGACGCTGCGCCAGGGGCAGACCGATGGCGCGACCGTTGCGCGCCCCGAATACGATGCGCGCGATCTCGTCGGGGATGGCGCGACCGCCACGATCGGGCTCGATGGCAAGGTTTACACCTTGCGGATCACCCGCGCCGGCAAGCTGATCCTGACCAAATGAAACAGCCCGCGGAAATGCGCGGCGGTTACCCCGTGGCCGCCTTCGACAGCCTGCCCGGTGGCGAGCGTCTTGTTGTCAAGGCGCTGCGGCACTGGTCGGAGGGGCCGGACGGCGTGGCGCGGATCGCCGAGATGCTGGGCGAACGGATGGCGCCGGACGCCGCCGCGGTGTGCCATCGCGCCCTTGGCGATATGCTGCGGGTCGTGGCCGGTCATGGCCGTCGCAAGCTGGTGCGGCACGGTGCGGGATGCGCGTGCGTGGGCGCGGACGAGGCCGTTCTTGCACATTTCGTGATGCTGGCGGCCACGGGCGACCGCGAGGACGCGATGCTGGTGGGCTCGCTCATGGTGGAGGGGCCGCTCTTGCCCCGTTTCACCGAGGCCGCGCGGCAGGCCGGCTTGTTGCTTTACCGCGCGGACCTCGCCGGCGCGGGGCCCGGGCCCGTGGCACCAACAGTCCATTAGGGGGCGACATGGCATCGCAGGCGGATAAACCGACAAAAAAACTCTGGATCAGTGGACGAGTCGTGCGTATCTCTGGAATCAGGAGAGCGCCAGAAGATGGCGGCGCAAAGGAAGGCTGACATGATCATCTGTCACTGCATGTCGATCACGGACCGTGACATTCGGGCCGCTGTGGACTGGATGCGCGCGGCGGACCCCGATACCCTCATCACGCCGGGCAAGGTGTACCGCGCCCTTGGCAAGAAGGCGGATTGCGGCGGCTGCCTGCCCGTATTCCTTGACACGATGCATCAGTGTGACAGTTTCGTGATACCGACGGAGGCGCGCGAGGATCGCGCGGCCGCATCGCAGGGAGACACCGATGAAGGGCGACGAAAAGGTTATCGAGTACCTTAACAAGGCGCTGCGCAGCGAGCTGACCGCGGTCAGCCAGTATTGGCTGCACTATCGCCTGCAGGAGGATTGGGGGTACGGCAAGATCGCCGCCAAATCCCGCGCGGAAAGCATCGAGGAAATGCACCACGCCGACAAGCTGATCGAGCGGATCATTTTCCTCGGCGGGCACCCGAACCTGCAGAAACTCGACACGATCCGCGTGGGCGAGAGCCTGCGCGAGACGCTGGAGGCAGACCTGACCGCCGAGCACGAGGCGCGCACGCTCTACATCGAGGCGCGCGGCCACTGCGAAAGCGTCAGCGATTATGTGTCGAAGAACATCTTCGAGGAACTCATTGCGGACGAGGAAGGGCATATCGACTTTCTCGAAACGCAGTTGGAGCTCTTCGACGAGATCGGCGGCGAACGCTATGGCCTGCTGAATGCCAGCAGCGCCGACGAGGGCGAGTAACGCGCGTCGCACGGCACCACGGCCGGAAATCCGAAACGAGTGTTGCAAGGCGGCCCGGGGGGCCGCCTTTCGCGTTCAGGGCGCCTTGTCCGTGCAGCAAGGGGGCGGTCAATTCCGACAAAATCAGTTGGTCTTGTTAACACCGCCCGTGGTGATTAATACCAAATGTTTTTGTCAGGATAGATGGAGGTATGGAGATATGACGGACGAATCCGGAAAACCGCGGCGGATCGTGACGGCACGGCGCGGCCTTGCGCTCGGCACTCTAGCCGCGGCCGTGGCCGGTGGCAGCGCCGCGCAGGCGACGGCGATCAGTCCGCAAACATCGCAGACGCAGGAGTGGGTCCAGCTCGCCTCGGGTGAAGGCGAGGGTGATGCCACGGATGCCATGACCGAAGGCGAGGGCGAAGCTTCCGCCGAGGGCGAGGGCGAAGGTGAAGGTGAAAGTGAAGGCGAAGGTGAAGGCGAGGGCGAAGGTGCTTCGCTGGATCCCGAAGCCGGCTTGGTTCGCGATCTCGCTTTCATGCAGGGCCACCTTAGAGCCGGACTCGCGCTCTACGAAGCTGGTGATCTGAAGGCTGCCAGAACGCATATCGGCCATCCCATTGAAGAGAAGTATGACGCCGTGGCCAGCGCCATGGAGGACCGTGGCCTTGGGCGTCTCGGTCAGGAGTTGAAGACGCTCGCGCAGGCCGCCGAGAACGGGGACCCCGTCGCCGAGGTCGGCCCGCTGCATGACCGTGTAGTGCTCACGCTCGACGCGGCGCGTCAGGAGATTTCCACCGAAAAGCGCCTTGCAGGGCTCATCGACCTGGTGCGCGTGGCCGGTGACGAATACACGGTGGCCACCGAGGGCGGCAAGATCGCCAACCTGCACGAATACCAGGACAGCTGGGGATTCCTGCAGGTCGTCAGCGACCAGCTGGCCGCCCTGGCCGAAGGTGGCGACGACGCTGTCGCCGACGCGGTAGCCAAGATGCAAAAGGCGCTCGGCGCGACCGGCGCCGTTTATGGCGATCTCCAGGGCGAGGGCGACTTCGAGATGGATCCGGGCGTGATCTACGGTGCGGCCGCGCGGATGGAATTCGCCAAGGCGGGACTGTCGTAGAGCATGTTCCTCGTCATCGGAGATGTCCTGAACCGGCACGAGGTGGCGGCCCTGCGGGAGGCCGCCGCCGGGCTGGAGTATTCCGACGGCAAGACCACCGCCGGGCGGTATGCCCGCGATGTAAAGGCGAACCTGCAGGCGAAACCCTGCCGGGAGCTCGATGCGATCTTCGAGACCGTGCGCGGCAAATTGATGGCGCATGAGCTTTTCAAGTCGGCGGCGCGTCCGCGCAAGTTCGCGCGGATGCTGCTGTCGCGCTACCGTTCGGGGATGGAATACGGGCTGCATGTGGACGACCCGATCATGAAGGGCGCCCGCACCGACCTGTCCTTCACCCTGCCGCTCAGCGATGCGGGCGACTATGCGGGCGGCGGGCTGGTGATCGACGATCCCATGGAAGAACGCGTGATCCGCGTGGGCGCCGGTGACATGGTGCTTTACCCCACCTCGGCGCTGCACCGGGTGGAGCCGGTGACCGAGGGCGAGCGCATGGCCATCGTGGGCTGGGTCACCAGCTGGGTGCGCGACCCGGCGCGGCGCGAGATCCTGCACGATCTCGACGCGGTCACGCGCTCCATGTTTGACGAGCACGGGAAAACCCCGGCTTTCGACCGCCTCTTCAAGGCGAAAAGCAACCTCTACCGGATGTGGGCCGATGATTGACGCCCCGCCGGACGGCAGCCGGACCATCAGACCAGAGGGAAAGAGCCCATGAAACATTCCTTGAAACTCGTCGCTGCCGGCACCCTGATTGCCTTGGGCGGCGCGCTGCCGGTGGCCGCGGAACAGGACGTGGAGCACTACGCGGCGCAGCCGTCTGAAACGCTGGAGGACGCGATCGAGGATTTCGTCACCTACAACCGCAAGATGGAAAAGGTGCTGGCGCGCGACCCGCTTACCGTGCAGGACATGGAAGAGGTGCACCAGTTGACCTATACCATCGAGGTGGCGCTTGCGAAGATCAACGAGCAGCTTGGCGCGCTGCCGGTCGTGCTGGAAGAGGTGCACCTGTCATCCGAGGGGGACAACCCGGCGCGGCTGAGGGGCGTGGCCGAGGCGTATCTGGAAAAGGCCAGATTGCTCGACCGGTGAGGCCGGCGGCTTACCTTTTGCCGCAGCGTTTTAGTCGGGTTCCGGCTGGCGTCTCCTCGCCGGATGTGGCAGCGATGCGCGAGCTTTCGACGTGGCCGGGACCCCGACAATGACCGAACGCATGTTGCACCGTCTCGCCTGGATCGCCGCGGCGCTCTGCGTCGCGCCGATCCTCGCGGCCGCCCTGTCGGCGCTGACCGGCGATCTGGAGACATGGCGCGACGTGCTGTCGACGGTTCTTCCGCGCTATGCGGGCACGACGCTGCTGCTCGTCGTGATCGTCGGCCTCTCCACGGCCTTCATCGGCAGTATCACGGCGTGGCTTGTCACCGTCTACAGCTTTCCCGGCGCCCGCTGGCTGGAAGTGGCCCTGGCGCTGCCGCTTGCCTTTCCAGCCTATGTCCTGGCCTATGCCTACACCTACATGCTGGACCATCCCGGCCCGGTGCAGACGCTCCTGCGCGAGGTGACGGGCTGGGGGCCGCGCGACTACTGGTTCCCCGAGGTTCGCTCTCTGGGGGGGGCGGCGCTGATGCTGACCATCGTTCTGTACCCTTATGTCTACCTGCTGGCGCGGGCGTCGTTTCGCCAGCAATCCGCCAACGCGTTCCTCGTGGCGCGGACGCTCGGCCGCTCGCCGGTGCGGGCGTTCCTGCGCGTGGCGCTGCCCATGGCCCGGCCGGCCATCGCCGGCGGCGCATTGCTGGCGGTGATGGAAACGATAGCGGACTACGGCACCGTCGCCTTCTTCAACGTGCAGACCTTCGCGACCGGCATCTATCAGGCATGGTTCTCTCTCGGTGACCGGCCGGCGGCGGCGCAGCTGTCGCTCTGCCTGCTGGCGTTCGCCCTGCTCGTGGCGGGGCTGGAACGCGCACAGCGCGGCCGCGCGCGAACCGCCGGCCGCGGTGCGCGGTTCGAGACGATGGAGCGTCCCCGGCTGACGGGGGCAGGCGGCTGGCTGGCCTGCGCGATCTGCCTTCTGCCGGTGCTCATGGGGTTTGTCATTCCCGTCATCATGCTGGGCGCGATGGCGCTCGGATCCGGGCAGGAGCTGTTCTCGGGCCGTTACATGAAACTCATGAGCAACTCGGTCACGGTGGCCGGGGTGGCCGCTGTGCTCACCGTGGCCGGCGCGGTCATGATCGGGTTCCGCGCCCGGACGCGGCCCGGGCGCGGTTCCAAGCTGATGGTGATCGGTGCAGGGCTGGGATACGCCGTGCCCGGCGGTGTGATCGCGGTGGGGCTGATGGTGCCCATGGCCGCCCTCGACAACCTGATCGACGCGGTGATGGAGGCGCGCTTCGGCATCGATACCGGGTTGCTTTTCACCGGCTCGATCTGGCTGATGGTGGTGGCCTACATGGCGCGGTTCATGGCCGCTGCGCTCAACGCCTATGACAGCGGCATGGCCACCATCCCCGGCCATTTCGACGCCATCGGCCGCTCGCTGGGCCAGCCGGGACCGCGGCTGTTGTGGCGCGTGCATCTTCCAGTGGCGCGGGCCTCGGTGCTCACCGCTCTGCTGATCGTGTTCGTGGACGCGATGAAGGAGCTTCCGGCGACGCTGATCCTCCACCCGTTCAATTTCCAGACGCTCGCCGTTCAGGCGCACCGGCTGGCCGCCGACGAGCGTTTGTCGGAGGCCGCCGTGCCCTCGCTCGCGCTGGTGGTGTTCGGGCTGATCCCCGTGGCGGTGTTGTGCCGCTCGCTGGGCGGGGCGCGCAACGGGCGCCGCGCGGCGCGGCTTGGTGCGGCGGTGAAGTCGGGCTGATGCTCCAAGGCGGCAGAAACCCTTTGCACACCTCCAATGACCGGCCTAGTTTGCCGGAATTGCAAACAGCGCGCGTGTCAAGATGAGTGAAACCGGCCCGTTCATGTCCGCCTTCCTGGGTATCGAGAAAGACTGGATCGACTACAACGACCACCTGAACATGGGCTATTACACGGTGCTTTTCGACCGTGCCGCGGACGAGCTGTGGGAACGGATCGGGTTCGGCCCCGATTACGTGGCCGCGACGGGCCACACGACCTTTTCGGCAGAGTTCCATGTCCGCTACCTGCGGGAGGTGAAGCTGGGCGACAGGGTGCGATGCTCGATCTGGGTGATCGACCACGACGAGAAACGGTTTCACACATTCCAGGAGATGTTCCGCGAGGACGGCGCGCTGGTGGCCACGGGCGAGGGGCTGACCCTGCACGTGAACCGCGATGGGCCAAGGGTTGCGCCGATGCCCGCCGACATCCGCAAGCGCATCGCGGCACTGGCGGACGAGCACGCGGAGCTGGGGCATCCCGACGGCGTCGGGCGGCGGATCGGGATCAGGCGCACGGCCTGAGGCGCTCATCGCCCCCTTGGGGGCTCTTCGCGAAGAAGCCCGCAAGGGCTGATGAGCGCCGCTCAGAGCCCCAGCTTTTTCTGAACGATCTCGTTGACGGTCTTGGGATTGGCCTTGCCGCCGGTGGCCTTCATCACCTGGCCCACGAACCAGCCTGCGAGCTTGGGGTTCGACTGTGCCTTTTCGACCTGCGCGGGATTGTCGGCGATGATGCGGTCGACGGCCTCCTCGATCGCGCCGGTGTCGGTGACCTGCTTGAGGCCGTCGGTCTCGACGATCTCGGACGGCGCGCGCCCGGTCTCGATATGGACCTCCAGCACCTGCTTGGCGATCTTGGTCGATATCTCGTCGCGTGCGACCATGGCGAGTATCTCGGCATTGACCTGCGGTGCCACGATTTCGCCGGCGGTGACCTCTGCCTTGTTGGCCCGGCCCAGCACCTCGTTGATGACCCAGTTGGCGGTCTTCTTGCCGTCGCCGCCGCCCACCGACTCCTCGAAGTAGCGGGCGAGGTCGCGATCGGCGGTCAGGACGCCGGCATCGTATTCGGTCACGCCGTACTCGGTGACGAAGCGCGCCTTCTTCTCGTCCGGCAGCTCCGGCAGCGATGCCCTGATGCCGTCGACCCAGTCCTGCTCGATTTCAAGCGGTAGCAGGTCGGGGTCGGGGAAATAGCGGTAATCATGCGCCTCTTCCTTGTTGCGCATGGAGCGTGTCTCGCCCTTGTCGGGGTCGTAGAGGCGGGTTTCCTGCACCACCGAGCCGCCCGACTCCAGGATGCCGATCTGGCGGCGCGCCTCGTAATCGATGGCCATCTGGATGAAGCGCATCGAGTTCATGTTCTTGATCTCGCAGCGGGTGCCGAGGTGGCCGTGGTCCTGCGTCTGCTGGTATTTCTCGTAGTCGCCGGGCCGGCAGACCGAGATGTTGACGTCCGCGCGCAGGTTGCCGTTCTGCATGTTGCCGTCACAGGTGCCAAGGTAGCGCAGGATCTGGCGCAGCTTGGTGACGTAGGCGGCGGCCTCTTCAGGCCCCCGGATATCGGGGCGGCTGACGATCTCCATCAGGCAGACACCGGTGCGGTTGAGATCGACGAAGGACATGTGCGGGTCCATGTCGTGGATCGACTTGCCGGCATCCTGTTCCATGTGCATGCGCTCGATGCGCACCTTGCGCGCGATGCCCGGCTCCATGTCCACGAGGATCTCGCCCTCGCCCACGATGGGATGATAGAGTTGGCTGATCTGGTAGCCCTGCGGCAAATCGGGATAGAAATAGTTCTTGCGGTCGAAGGCGGACCAGAGATTGATGCGCGCGTTCAGTCCCAGGCCGGTGCGCACCGCCTGTTCGACGCAGAATTCGTTGATCACGGGCAGCATCCCGGGCATGGCCGCGTCCACGAAAGAGACGTTCGAATTCGGTTCGGCGCCGAACTCTGTCGAGGCGCCCGAGAAGAGCTTGGCCTTCGAGGCGACCTGGGCGTGCACCTCCATGCCGATCACGAGTTCCCAGTCGTGCTTTGCGCCCGCGATCACCTTGGGCTGGGGGGGCTCATAGGTCAGGTCAAGCATGGTCGTGCGGCTCCCGTGGCGTATCCGCCGGGGTTCTAGACCGGACGGCCCTGCCCGGCAAGGGCCGAGGGGGCCGCGGGCGCATCGTTTTCCGGCCCGGCCGGGGAAGGGCCGGCGCCCGTATCCGGGCGCGGCAGGGCTGCAGGGTCCTGGACCGCGCCAATCACAGCGCGGGCAGGCGGTACATCCCGTGCGGCGAAAACGCGATCGAGCTGCCGTCGGAGATGTCGGCGGCAAAGCGCGCGGCGATGATCCGCAGCGCGGTCTGCCGGCCCTTGACGACCAGCGCGCGGCGCGAGGGCAGCTGCGGAATCCGGCCCGGCGCCAGAAGCGTCTGGGACCAGATCAACGGGTGCAGTTCCTGCATGTAGGTGGACAGGATCCAGTCGAGCCGGTCGTGTAGCCGCGCGCGCGTCTGGTCCGCCTGTCGCGACAATTCCCGGTCGCGGGCGCCGCCGGGTGCCATGGCGATGGCGCAGAAGGCGGCGAACTCGTTGACGATGTGCTGGTCGCGTTTGCGGTCTATGATGTGTTCCATCCCCTCGACAAATATCTCGGGGTCCATGAGCTCCAGCGCCCGGCTGTCGGTTGACAGGGCGTCGAAGTAGACCCAGCAATAGCCACCCGATCCCCAGATCGCCTCGGTCAGCGAGGCGATGCGCCGTGCCTCTACCTCCAGGATCGTCGGGTCGCTTGCCAGAAGCGGCAGAAGGTGCCGCCCCATGGCGCGCATGTGCCGCTGGCCTTCGGGGTCCATTTCGATCAGCCTGGCATAGTCGTCGGCGAGCCGGCGCCCGCGCCCCTCGCGGGTGGCGTGCAGCGCGCATTGCGCGGCCAGTATCGATGGTGCGTCGAGCGCGACGCCATCATGCGCCGACAGCAGTTGCCCGGCCCGCTCCAGGTGGGCGTGCGCCCGGTTGAGGCTGTCCTCGGGTGCCGTGGCGAACATGATGGTATGCCACGCCCACGCGATATCGAGATGGGCCAGCGCCACCACCAGCGCGCAGGCGTAATCGCCGGGCTCTTCCTCCAGCACTTCTTCCAGTGCGGCCATGCCCTCGGGATCGGGCGCCACCCCGTCATGCAGCGCGTCCTCGGCCGCGGCAACCGCGTCGCTACGGGCGCCGAAGGCCAGCAGGAGCGAGGCGGTTTCGCCGCCCGGCGTCGTCAGCCGCTGCGCGTCGGCATGGCGGATCCTGCGCGACAGGTCGGGCCAGCGGTCCTGCCGGGCGAGCCGTTGTCCTTCGTCCTGGTGCGTGGCGCGGGCGCGTTCCTCGTCGGACACGGGCAGCGAGGGCAATATGACCCGCTTGGTGAGCGCGTCGAGCTCGCGCTCGGACATCCGGGGCCGGCGCCTGCCGGCGTTTTCCCTGCGCGACGTCCCGCCGAACAACCCCCTCAAACCCGAGGCCGCGGCGGTTGGGCCGTCGGGCCGATAACGTGTCTTGAACATACCTTGCCAATTCCCGGTTCGCTGAAATTCGGCTGCATCAATGGCACGCTATTCCGCCCAAAATTGGGCGAGTCGGGGGAGACACGTTGGAAAACATGCGGCTCTCTGCCGGGCTGCCCGCTTGAGTCTGTCAGGCATACGTCGCCGCGCCCTTGCACGGCATTGATTTCCTTGCATTTTGCGTGGACGGATTCGCCGCACGCGCTTTCGCGGAGTGTGATAGGGGATTGTCAACCAGAGGTCGATTGCCCGATCCCGCACGCCGGGGGTCAGGCCGCGCGGATCCGGCTGGCCATCTCGGTCATGTCGCGGCTCAGGCCGGGCGTGGCCAGTATCCGGTCCAGCTGTGCCGCGATGAGGGCCTGCCGGTCGGGGTCGTAGCGCCGCCATGTCTCGAAGGCCGAGCACATGCGGGCCGCCGTCTGCGGGTTGAGCGGGTCGAGCCGCAGCAACCAGTCGGCCAGCAACGCGTATCCCTTGCCGGACGCGTGGTGAAATCCGGCGGGGTTGGAGGCCAGCGCCCCCAGAACCGCGCGGAAACGGTTGGGCGTCTTGACCGTGAAATCGGGATGCGCCGTCAGGTCGGCGGCCACGTCCGCCGCGGTCTCGGGCCGCGCGTTGACGATCTGCATCATGAACCACTTGTCGATCACGAGGCGATCGTGCCGCCACTGGTCGTAAAAGGCGCGGGTGGCGTCGTCGCCCTCTCCGGCCTGCAGCAAGCACGAAAAGGCGGCGATCTGCTGGGTCATGTTGCTGGCGGTTTCGAACTGCGTCCGGGCCAGAACGCCGCCATCAAGGCGCGTGATCATGCCAAGGGCCGCGTTGGCCAGCGCACGGGCGCCGGACTGTTCCGCGTCGGGGCGGTAGGGGGCGGCGACCTGATGCGCGGCGTAAAGTCCGGGCGCGAGATCTTTCAACGCCTCTGCCCGGGCCTGCCGCAGGGTTTCAAGCGCCTCCCATATCGCCTGCGGGTCCGGCGTTTCGCCGGCCTCGAACAGCGCCTGCGCCAACTCGTCCTGGCTGGGCAGGCCGAGGGCGAGCGCCCTGAAGGCGGGATCGAGATCGTCGTCGCGGGCCATCGCCTGCACCGCGTCGAGATAGGCGCGGTCCGGCGCGGCACCATCGCGCAGCATTGCCAGCAACCCTTCCCGCGCGAGGCCGCGGCCCGCCTCCCACTTGTTGAAGGGATCGGTGTCATGCGCCAGCAGGAAGGCGCGCTCGGCGTTGCTGGTGTCGCGCTCCACGATCACCGGCGCCGAGAAATCCCGCAGGATCGACGGGACGGGCCGTGCGCCGAGTCCCTCGAAGGTGAAGCTCTGCCGCGCCTGTGTCATTTCCAGCACCTCGGTGGCGCGTACCTCGTCGCCATTGGGGCCAAGCAGGCCGACCGCCACGGGAATGACGCGCGGCGGCTTTTCCGGCTGGCCCGGGGTGGGGGGTGTCTCCTGCTCGAAATGCAGGGTGTAGGTGCCGTCACGCCATTCCTCTTTCACGCGCAGGCGCGGGGTGCCGGCATCGGTGTACCAGCGCTTGAACTGCGACAGGTCGCGCCCGGTGGCGTCCTCGAACACGGCCAGCCAGTCCTCTACCGTGGCGGCATCGCCGTCGTGGCGTTCGAAGTAAAGATCGAGCGCGCGGTAGTAGGGCGCGTCCCCCACCAGCCGCTTGAGCATCCCGATCACCTCGGCGCCCTTTTCGTAGACGGTCGCGGTGTAGAAATTGTTGATCTCCACGAAGCTTTCGGGCCGCACCGGATGCGCGAGCGGGCCGGCATCCTCGCGGAACTGCCGCGCGCGCAGGGTGATCACGTCCGAGATGCGCTTGACCGCGGCGCTGCGCTGGTCGGCGGTGAACTGCGCATCTCGGAACACTGTCAGCCCCTCCTTCAGGCACAGCTGGAACCAGTCGCGGCAGGTGATGCGGTTGCCGGTCCAGTTGTGGAAATACTCGTGCGCGATGATGCCCTCGATGCGTTCGAAATTGGCATCGGTCGCGGTGTCCGGGCTGGCCAGAACGGCCGCGGAGTTGAAGATATTGAGGCCCTTGTTCTCCATCGCGCCCATGTTGAAGTCGTCCACCGCGACGATGTTGAACACGTCGAGGTCGTATTCGCGGCCGTAAACGTCCTCGTCCCACTTCATCGCCTTTTTCAGCGACTCCATCGCGAAGGCGCACTTGCCCTCGTCGCCGGGGCGTACCCATACGTTGAGGTCCACCATCCGGCCGGACCGCGTGGTGAAGCTGTCCGCGTGGTTGACCAGCTCTCCCGCCACCAGCGCGAAGAGATAGGCGGGCTTGGGCCACGGGTCGGTCCATTCGGCAAATCCTGCCCCCTTGGCCCCGGGGTTGCCGTTCGACAGCATCACCGGCGCGTCCCCCTCGATGCGCACGTGGAAGGGCGCCATCACGTCGGGACGGTCGGGATAATAGGTGATCTTGCGAAAGCCCTCCGCCTCGCACTGGGTGCAGTACATGCCGCTGGACATGTAAAGCCCCTCCAGCGCGGTGTTGGCCGCCGGCGCGATCTCGACCTCGGCTTCCCAGACGAAGGGCGCGTCGGGCACGGGGCAGGTGAGCCCCTCCTCCGTCAGCTCCGGGCTGACGGGCCGGCCGTCGATCGCGGCGCGCACGAGTTTCAGGCCCTCGCCATGCAGAAAGAAACGGCGGTCGCCTGCCGCCGGGTTGGGCCGGAACGCGATGCGCGAGATCACGCGCGTCGCGCGGGGGGCAAGCCGGAACGTCAGGTCGACCTTGTCGACCAGATATCCGAACGGCGTGTAATCCTCCAGGTGGATCGTCTGTGGGGCGGCGTCGCGCATCGGGCTCTCCCTGTCTGTGAAAACAGGTGTAGCGGAACGGCGCCGGGCTGCAAGGGGCGCCGCGTTGATGGGCGCTTGCCGCCCCCTGCGCCGCCGCGCGGCCGGGTGTGCGCGATTTGGTGTTTTCTCGTTGCCGCGGCGCCTATATCCCTGATGGAGCGCAACACAAGGGAACGGCATGGCCAGACCGACAATCGGCATCATAGGGAACCACCACCTCATCGACGACAGCTACCCGGTGCATGCGGGCGGGACGATGAATGCCGACGCGGTGGCACAGGTGGCCGGATGCCTCCCGTTGATCGTGCCGAGCGACCCGCGGTTCGTCGCGGTCGACGAGCTGCTGGAAACGTGCGACGGGTTCCTGTTGACCGGCGGCAGGCCGAACGTCCACCCCGAGGAATACGGCCACGCCCCGACGGAGGCGCACGGGGCGTTCGACCGCGCGCGTGACGCGATCACCCTGCCCCTGGTCCGGGCTTGCGTCGCGCGGGGGCAGCCCGTGTTTGGCGTGTGCCGCGGTTTCCAGGAGGTGAACGTGGCCATGGGCGGCACGCTGCACCCCGAGATCCGTGACCTGCCCGGGCGCGAGAACCACCGCATGCCCCCCGACGGCACGCTGGAGGAGAAATTCGCCCTGCGCCACAGCGTACGCTTTACCGCGGGCGGCCTGTTCCACCGGCTGATCGGCGCGCAGGAGGTCATGACGAATACACTGCACGGCCAGGGCGTGATCGACCCCGGCCAGGATGTGGTGTTCGACGGGCACGCCCCCGATGGAACGCCCGAGGCGCTCTATATCCGGGGCGCGCCGGGGTTCACCATGTCCGTGCAGTGGCATCCCGAATACAATGCCGCCGCCGACCCCGTCAGCCGGGCGCTGTTCGAGGCGTTCGGAGAGGCCGCGCGCGAATGGGCGGCCGGCCGCGCGGCGCCCGTGCGCCGCACGGCCTGAGACGTCAGGGCGCGGCAGTCAGCGCCCGCGCCTCGGCGAAGGACAAAAGCCGCTTGCCCGTCTCGTCCCACAGGTGCAGCCTTGCGCATCGCAGGCTCTCGCGCAGGGTCATGCGCTGGCTTTCGGCAAGGCCGGGATGGTCGCGCAGCACTTGCGGCAGCCGGTAGAAGGGGATGCGGCTGTAAAGGTGGTGCACGTGGTGGATTCCGATATTGGCCGTGAACCAGCGCAGCACCGGCGGCAGGTCGTAATGGGAGCTGCCGTGAAGGGCCGCGTCGTGCAACTGCCAGTCCGGGTCGTGTTCCCAGTGGGTGTCCTCGAACTGGTGCTGGATGTAGAACAGCCACATGCCGATCGAGGCGCCGGTCAGCAGCGTGGGCAGGATGGCCAGCATCAGCGGCGCCGTCCCGTGAAGATATGCCAGCAACGCCAGCGTGCCGACGATGGCCGCGTCGGTGCCAAGCGCGCTGATCCAGTAGCGCCGCCCCGCCCGCAAGAGCCCGAAGGGCAGCCGGTTCTGGATCAGGAACACGTAGGCAGGGGCGACGCCGAACAGGAACAGCGGGTGGCGGTAGAGCCGGTAGAGACACCGGCCGCCGCGTGACAAGCCGCGGTATTCCGCCACCGTCAGGGTGGGGATGTCGCCGGTGCCGCGCTCATCCAGGTTGCCGGCCGTGCCGTGGTGGATGGCGTGCTTGCGGCGCCAGACCTCGTACGGCGTGAAGGTCAGCACCCCGAGGCAGCGCCCGACCCAGTCATTCGCGCGCCGGCCGCGGAAGAACGCCCCGTGGCCGCAGTCGTGCTGGATCATGAAAGCGCGCACGAGGAACGCACCGTTCGCGATCGAGATGATGACCGCCAGCCACGGGCTGGCATCAATCGCCAGAATCGCTGCGGCCCAAAGCCCCAGCAGCGGGCCGACGCTGACAACAATTTCCCACAGGCTGCGGCCGTGATGCGGCTCCCGGTAGGCGGAAAGATGTTTCATCCAGTCCCGCGGGCGCTGATGGGTCGCAGGGGTGGCCGGGGCCGTCGCGGTTCTGGTCATGTCTGGCTGGGTCGCTCTCTGAAAGGTTGGTGCAGCGGCACCGTGTGACAGAGGATATCAGACTGCGCCCCCGCGTCCAAGCACCTGCTCGTGACATCTGCGTGTCACGCTGTGCGGCCGGGTCACGCCTGCCCGCCCATGATCTCGATTGCCTGCCCGTTCACGCTGTCCGAGCCCGCCCCGCAAAGCCACAGAACGGCCGCTGCGACCTCGTCCGGCTCGATCAGGCGCTTGTGCCGGTTCACCTGAACCATCATGTCACGCGCCGCCTCCTCGCTGATGCCGGCCCGGTCGCGGATGGATTCCACGTTGCGCGTCACGATGTCGGTGTTCACGTAGCCCGGGCAGACCGCGTTGAAGGTCAGGCCCGTGCCGAGGTAATCCTCGCTGAGCGCGCGGACCAGCCCGACCAGCCCGTGCTTTGACGCGGTGTAGGCGGGGGCGCCCTTCAACCCCCTCAGCCCGGCGACCGAGGATACCGCGACAACGCGCCCCCAACCGGCGTGCCGCATGTCGTGCAGGCATTCGCGGATCGTCCAGAAGGCACCGTCGAGATTGGTGGTCATCGTTCGCCGCCAGAAATCGGTGTCCGTCTTGTGCAGGGCGCGGCCCTCGGCGATGCCGGCATTGGGAATGCAGACCTGCACCGGGCCGCGCGCCGCTATGGCGGCCGCGACGCCCTCGCGCACAGACGTCTCGTCGCTCACGTCCATGGTCAGCGGGTGGATGCGCGCGCCCGCCGCGGTCTGCAGAACATCGTGCCGGCGCCCGGTGATGGTGACCGCCGCCCCCATGCCGGCGAGGGCGCGCGCCACCGCAAGGCCGATGCCGGTGCCGCCGCCGGTGACCAGCGCGTGTTTTCCCTCGATCATCGGCCCCTCCTTTGTTTCGGTGGTCACTCTATCGCCGATGGCCGCCGGGACAAGTGCCGCGGCGGTGCGGGCTGTGGACTCTTCCCCGGGGGGAGGGCAAAAGGGGGCCATGCTGAAATGGCTCGACATACCGCCCGCGTGGCTTGCCGCGTTTGCCGCGATTGCGTGGTGGCAAAGCGCCAGCTGGCCCATGGGGCTGAGCTTTGGCGGGACATGGGCAGACTTCGCCGGCGGGCTGATGGTGGGCGGCGGGCTTGTGCTGGTTGCGCTCGCCTTTGCCGAATTCCGGCGGCACAAGACGACGGTCGTGCCCCACCGAGAGGCCGAGCGCCTGATCCAGACGGGTATATTCAAGCGCACGCGCAACCCGATATATCTGGCCGATCTGCTTATCCTCGCGGGGCTGATCCTGAGGTGGGACGCGGTGCTGTCCCTGCCCTTGGTGCCGGTCTTGCTCTGGATTCTGGAAACGCGATTCGTCCTGCCCGAGGAGGACCGGCTGCGCCGCAAGTTCCGCATGGAATTCGCGCGATATTGCGAAAAAACGCGGCGGTGGGTGTGACACTGCGGACGCGGCAGGGGGGCGTCGTGTTCGAAAGGTGTGACATATCGCCCAAGAACATTAAGTTGCGCGAAAGGTCCGTTTCGCGGAAGAAATGAACAAACAGATTGAACGGGGGAAGATGCTTTGAAGATCGGAACGCCGAAGGAAATACGCGAGGGCGAGAACCGGGTCGCGATGACGCCGGACTCGGCCCGGCAATTGCAGAAGCTCGGTTACGACTGCGCGATCGAGACGGGGGCGGGCGAAAGGGCCGGTTTCCGCGACGCCGATTACGAGGCCGCGGGTGTCGAGATCATCAAGACCGCCGCCCAGCTTTGGAAGGCCGCGGATATCGTGGCCAAGGTGCGCCAGCCGACCGAGACCGAGCTGAAACGCCTGACCAAGGACAAGACGCTCATCTCCTACTTCAACCCTTCAGAGAACGAGGAAGGGCTGAAGCTGGCGGCGGACAAGGGCGCTACCGTCATGGCGATGGAAATGGTGCCACGCATCAGCCGGGCGCAGAAGATGGACGCGCTGAGCTCGATGGCCAACATCGCCGGCTACCGCGCGGTGATCGAGGCGGGCAACAATTTCGGCCGCTTTTTCACCGGGCAGGTGACGGCCGCCGGCAAGGTGCCGCCGGCCAAGGTGCTTGTGGTGGGCGCCGGCGTCGCGGGGCTGGCGGCCATCGGCACGTCCACGAGCCTTGGCGCCATCACCTACGCCTTCGACGTGCGCCCCGAGGTGGCCGAGCAGATCGAATCCATGGGGGCGGAGTTCGTCTATCTCGATTTCGAGGACACGCAGGACAGCGCCGGCACCGGCGGCTACGCCGCGCCCTCCAGCCCCGAATTCCAGGAAAAGCAGCTGGAAAAGTTCCGCGAACTGGCGCCCGAAATGGATATCGTCATCACCACCGCGCTGATCCCGGGCCGGCCCGCGCCGGTGCTGTGGACGAAGGACATGGTCGAGGCGATGAAACCCGGCAGCGTGATCGTGGACCTCGCCGCCGAGCGCGGCGGCAACTGCGAGCTGACCAAGCCGGACGAGAAGGTCGTCAGCGACAACGGCGTCACGATCATCGGCTACACCGACTTCCCCTCGCGCATGGCGACGCAGGCCTCCAGTCTCTATGCCACCAACATCCGCCACATGCTGACCGACCTGACGCCCGGGAAGGATGGCACCCCGGTGCACGACATGGAGGATGACGTGATCCGCGGGGCGACGGTGACGCATGCGGGCGAGGTGACCTATCCACCGCCCGCCCCCAAGGTGCAGGCCATCGCCGCCCCGCCCAAGAAGGAACCCGAGAAGGAGCTGACGCCCGAGGAAAAGCGGGCGCAGGAACTCGCGGCATTCAGGAAGCAGACGCAGCAGCAGGTGACCCTGCTGGGGATCGGCGCGGTGCTGGTACTGGCCGTGGGGCTGGTGGCGCCGGTAAGCTTCATGCAGCATTTCATCGTCTTCGTGCTGTCCGTCTTCGTGGGCTTCCAGGTCATCTGGGGCGTCAGCCACAGCCTGCACACGCCGCTCATGGCGGTGACGAACGCGATTTCCTCGATCATCATCCTGGGCGCGCTGATGCAGATCGGCTCCAGCTCGGTATTGATCACGATACTGGCCGCGGCCGCCGTCTTCATGGCGGCGATCAACATCTTCGGCGGTTTCCTCGTCACCCGGCGCATGCTCGCCATGTTCCAGAAGTCTTAAGGAGGCCGGAGCGATGGATTTCGGATTCACCATTGCCGCCTACGTGGTGGCGGCTGTTCTCTTCATCCTCAGCCTCGGCGGCCTGTCGGGACAGGAAAGCGCCAAGCGCGCCGTGTGGTACGGCATCGCCGGCATGGCCATCGCGGTGCTGGCCACGCTGATCGGGCCGGGCGCGGGGCTGTGGTGGCTGTCGATCCTGCTGATCGCGGCCGGCTCCGTCGTCGGCTACCAGCTGGCCACCCGGGTGCAGATGACCCAGATGCCCGAGCTGGTGGCGATCATGCATTCGCTGGTGGGCCTTGCCGCCGTTTTCGTCGGCTTCAACGCCGATATCGAGCTGGGCCGCGTCGCCGCGGCCTTCACCGAGGCGGGCCTCTCCTTTCCCCGGCCCGAGAGCGTGACGCCTCAGGCGGCGGAGTTCGCCAAGGGATTCGCGGGCTTCGCGGCGATCGTCGCGAAGAAGACCGCGATCGAGGTCAACATCCTCAAGGTCGAGCTGGTGCTGGGTATCTGGATCGGCGCGGTCACCTTCACCGGCTCTGTCATCGCCTATGGCAAGCTGGCGGGCAAGGTGGACAGCGCCGCGCGGAAACTGCCGGGCGGGCACCTGCTCAACGCCGCCGCGGCCGGGCTCTCGCTGCTGTTCGCCGCGATGTACCTGGGCGGTGCGGGCAGCTGGACGCTGGTCCTGCTGACGCTGCTGGCGCTCTTCATCGGCTACCACCTGATCATGGGGATCGGAGGCGCCGACATGCCCGTCGTGGTGTCGATGCTCAACAGCTATTCCGGCTGGGCGGCGGCGGCCATCGGCTTCAGCCTCGGCAATGACCTGCTGATCGTGGTGGGCGCGCTGGTGGGCTCTTCGGGCGCCATCCTGAGCTACATCATGTGCAAGGCCATGAACCGGTCTTTCGTCAGCGTGATCCTCGGCGGGTTCGGCGGCGCGCAGGGTCCGGCCGCGGATATCGAGGGCGAACAGGTTGCCATCGACGCCGAGGGCGTGGCGCAGGCGCTGGAAGAGGCCGACAGCGTCATCATCGTGCCGGGCTACGGCATGGCGGTGGCGCAGGCGCAGAACGCCGTCAGCGAGCTGACCCAGAAACTGCGTGGCAAGGGCAAGGAGGTGCGGTTCGCCATCCACCCGGTCGCCGGCCGCCTGCCGGGGCACATGAACGTCCTGCTGGCCGAGGCCAAGGTGCCCTACGACATCGTTCTGGAGATGGACGAGATCAACGACGACTTCCCCGACACGGACGTGGTGATCGTCATCGGCTCCAACGACATCGTCAACCCGGCCGCGCAGGACGATCCCAACAGCCCCATCGCCGGCATGCCGGTGCTGGAGGTGTGGAAGGCCAAGCACGTCTTCGTGTCCAAGCGCGGGCAGGGCGCCGGCTACTCGGGCATCGAGAACCCGCTGTTCTTCAAGGAGAACACACGCATGTTCTACGGCGACGCCAAGGACAGCGTGAGCAAGCTGCTCGGGCTGATCGAATGATCCCCGTGCCCCCGCCCGTCCGCGGGCGGGGGCAGCATGCCGTCCGGTAAAGGAGAATGCCCCATGCCCGGCCACGAAAGTAACCCCGGCCCGGGCGGGCGGGTCCTGATGCTGGCCGGTGCCGGCGCGTCGGTTTCGTCCATGGCGGCTGCCGCGGGGCTTGCGCGCGCCGTGGCCGGCGGGGCGGTTTGCGGCGTGGGGGCGTGGCAGTTGTTTCGGCGCTGACCGGCCCGCGGTGTTGCGCGGATGCAAGTATGCGCCGGGACACCGCGCGCCCTGTTTCATTCGCGGCGCCGCGGCATAACCTGACGCCGAGATTCAACGCCGTGCCGAAAGGTCCGCCATGCCGCCCATAGAAGACCACCCGCTGCGCTACCGCCTTGCCAACGAGTTGCATGCGCGCCCGTTCCTGTCGCTCTCGCCCCCCACCACCGCCGCGTTCCTCGCGGTCAAGCAGGAACACGGCGCCGCGGGGCGCGACCGGGCGGCCGATGTTGCGCACCTGACCGATCTGCTGGACCGCCACGGCGCGCCGCATCCCCAGCCCGGCGCCACGCATTACTCCGGCCGGATCGGCCGGCATACCCTGAAATGGGAAAGCCACACCGAGTTCGTGACCTATACCGCGTTCGCCGAGGGGCTGAGCGCGCGGCCCTTCGACCCGGCGGATTTCGAGGTGTTTCCCGACGACTGGCTGGAGGCGGCGCCCGGCAAGCGGATGACCTCGGCGCTGATCCGGGTGGAGCCGCTCAAGAACGACGAGACGCTGGCCAAGAACATCGCCGAGTGGTTCGTGCCCGAAAGCGTGGCCGTGGCGCGGGTGCTGGACAATGCCGCGGTGATCGCCAGCGATTTCCGCATCGACCCGTCCGGCCACCAGCGCTTTCTCATCGGCGTGATGCCCGATACCGGCCCGCGCCGCGTCGGTCGGATCATCCAGCGGCTGTGCGAGATCGAGACCTACAAGGCGATGTCGATGCTGGGCTTTGCCCGCGTGCGCGAGCTCAACCCGCGCATGGGCGAGCTGGAAAACCGGATGCGCACCATGATCGGCGACATGACCGGCAGCGAGAAAAAGGCGGAGCAGACGCTGCCGGACCTTCTGGACATATCCGCCGAGCTGGAGGCGATGGCGGCGCAGTCCAACTTCCGCTTCGGGGCGACGGAAGCCTATGAGAAGATCGTTCACCAGCGCATTTCCGTGCTGCGCGAGGAACGCTTCAAGGGGCGGCAGACCTTCGGCGAGTTCATGATGCGCCGCTACGAACCCGCGATGCGCACCGTGCGGTCAAGCGAGAACCGGCTGAAATCCATGGCCGACCGGGCGATGCGCGCCGGCGAGCTGCTGCGCACCCGGGTCGACGTGGAACGCAGCGCCCAGAACCAGGCGCTCCTGGCCAGCATGGACCGGCGCGCGGACCTGCAATTGCGGCTGCAGAAGACGGTGGAGGGGCTCAGCGTCGTGGCGATCAGCTACTACGCCGTCTCGCTGGCGGGCTACCTGCTTTATCCGCTGGCCGGGTATCTGGGGATCAGCAAGGAGATGATCACCGCCGCCGTGACCGTGCCCGTGGTGGCAGGGGTCTGGTGGATGGTGCGCAAGCTGCGCGCGAAACTGGACTGAGGCGCGCTGTTCCCGCGCGGGGCGCCTGCGGCGCGCATGATGCGTTCGCGTTCGGGCCACGCGGGCCGGGGGGGGGGGGGGGGGGGGGGGGGGGGGGGGGGGGGGGGGGGGGGGGGGGGGGGGGGGGGGGGGGGGGGGGGGGGGGGGGGGGGGGGGGG
>NZ_JBISDG010000023.1:0-63606 GCF_044472985.1 Roseovarius salis
CGCCCCCCCGCGGTGGCCGCCCACTCGATGAGCGCGCCGGTCTTGCCCGCCTGCAGCGCCGTGATCTCGTCCAGCCCGAGCGAAACCTCCGCATTCTCCGCGGCGATGTCGAGGGCCTGTCCCAGCACCATGCCCCGACCGCCCGCGGCCCGCGCGAGGCTGAGCACCAGTTCGGCCCGCGCCGCGCCGGTTTCGGCGCCCTCGGGGTGTGCCGCGAGCTCGAAGGCCAGCGCCTGAAGCGCGTCCCCCACCAGCACGGCCGTTGCCTCGTCCCATTTCACGTGCACAGTCGGCCGGCCCCGGCGCATCTCGTCGTCATCCATGCTGGGCAGGTCGTCATGCACGAGGCTGTAGGCATGCATCGCCTCGATCGCGCCGGCGGGCCACACGGCGCGCTCCGCCGCCACGCCATGCAGGCGCGCGCCCTCCATGACCAGCGCGGCGCGCACGCGCTTGCCGCCGCGCGTGGCATAGCGCATCCCTGCCGCCACCGCGTCATCGCCAAACGATTCCAGAACGTGATCGAGATGGGCCTGCACCCGCTCGCGGGTCGCGGCCAGTGCCGCCTCCATTTGCGCGCTCACATCCCCTCGGCCGGTTTCGTGCCGGTCGGGTTGCCCTCGCCATCCAGCGTGATCGCGGCGACCTTTTCCTCGGCTTGCTTCAGCTTTTCCTCGCAGCGCTTCTTGAGCTCTGCCCCCCGCTCGTAGAGCTTGATCGACTCCTCCAGCGCCACGTCGCCCCGTTCCAGCTTCGTAACGACCTGTTCGAGTTCCTTCATCGCCTCCTCGAAGGACATCTCGGACACCGGGGTTTCGGTCATGGGGCGCCTCCTGTTCACGGCCGGTTGCGCAGCCACCATAGACATGGGCAGGGCCGGGTTCAATTCGGTTGACGGCCCAACGGGTGTGGAGGATGGTTCGCGGCATGTCGAAACCACGCCCTCCTGTCGCCGACAGCTCTGCCGCGATGGACATCGTGCAGGCATTCAAGGACCGGGCAAAGGGCGATCCGGCCATGACCGGCGCCGCGCTGGAGGACGTGCTCAGGCTGGTCCCCGGCAAGCGCGCGATCCTTTCGGGGCGGTACGCGGGGCGCCGGGCGGTGTTTCGCTTTCATATCGACGAGCCACAGAAGAACGCGACGCGGAATTGGGCAGAGCTGACGCGCGCCTTCGCCTACATGTGCGATGGGGACTTGCGCGTGAACGCGCCGCTCGACCACGCGCCGGAGCTGGGGCTGGTGGTGGTCGAGCACGTGCAGGGCATGCCGCTCATGCAGCGGCTATGGCGCGCGCCGCATGCGGCGCGGGCGGAATACCTGGCGCCCGCGGCAGGCTGGCTGCGCAAGTACACCGCCCCCACCGAGGAGCGCATCCCGGCGCGGCTGGAGGGATGGCTGTCGCGGGCGCGCAAGGCCGCGGCGAGCCAGCCCTACGAGCACCTGCGCCCGGTCGAGGCCGCGCTGCTTGCCGAAATGGAGCGCATCGCCCCCGCGCTTGCGGGCAGGCCGTGGCGCGTGGCCATCTGTCACGGCGATTTCCACCCCAACAACCTGCTGGTGGAGGGCACGCGCCTGACGGGGATCGACACGGGCGGATCGGCCAAGCTGCCCGTCTACAAGGACATGGCCCGCTTTCTCGCCCATATGGGCCGGCGCGGGCTGATCCCCTCGGGACAGCGGCGTTTCGGCGTCGACCGGGCCGGTCTCGACGCCTTCGCAGGGGCATTCGCGCTCGACGAGATGGAAACGGCCCTCGCCCTGCCCTTCATGATCGGGGTCGAGGCGTTGATCCGCGTGGAGTCCAAGGCGCTGTCGCGCTCTCGCATCCGCCGGTCAGAGGCGTTTTACGAGGAGCTGCTCGGGGACATGCGCGAGCTGGACAGCTGAGCAGCGGGGCCGCGGCACAGGCACGCCCGGCACCACGCTTCATGCCGCGCCCGGAAATTTTCACGTTCCGACCATACAAAATTAACCTTTCCGCGCGAGGCTCGCGCTGACCTCGGGTCTCATGTCCTCTTGGCCCGGGGTGACTTCCTCCCTGTCAGACTGGCCGCGCTTTCGGGTGCGGCCTTTTTTGTCGCCCCGTCACGGGCGCGTTGCCGCCGCCGCGTCCGGGGCGCTAGAAACATGAGCCGTGGATACGTTTTTCCCGTGTTTTCAGCGTCATGAAAAATTTCAACCCCAGCTGTTGACGGGTCGCGGGAACTGTCATAGCGTTCGCGATACAACTAAGTCGGCCAGTCCGGCAGGGAGAACCAGGGGAAGAGACCGCGAGGTCTCTTTTCCTTTTTTATGGGGTGCCGCGCCGCCGCCCGTGCCACAGAATGCACCTTGCAACCTGCCGGACTGTGCGATTTTATCGCGCGCAGCGGCGGCCAGCGAAACGCCCCGCGAACGACAGTGACCACGAGAACGGGGATTTCATGTCCAGATTGCTTTTGACCTTTCCGCTGATCGCGCTCGCGGCCCTCGGGACCGGCGCAGCGGCGCAGGACGCCACGGACGACGCCGCGGACCCCGAACCGGGGCTCGACATGGGCCAGGAGGTCCGGGAAGACGCCTCTTACGTCAAGGAAACCTACGAGGACTGGCAACTGCAGTGCTTCCGCAGCGAGGCCGAGGAAGACCCCTGCCAGATGTACCAGCTTCTGCGCGAGGAGGCGGGCAACCCCGTGGCGGAGTTCAGCCTTTTCAAGCTGCCCGAGGACTCTCCCGCTGTGGCCGGGGCGACGATCGTGGTGCCGCTCGGCACCCTGCTGACCGAGGGGCTGCGGATATCGGTGGATGACGGCAAGGCCAAGGCCTACAACTTCTCCTTCTGTTCCATGGTCGGCTGCTTCGCGCGCATCGGCTTTACCGAGGCCGAGATCGAGGCGTTCCAGGCCGGCGGCGAGGCGAACCTCGTGATCGTGCCCGCGCAGGCCCCGAGCGAGCGTGTGCTGATCAAGGCGTCGCTCAGCGGGTTCACCGCCGCGTACGAGAACGTCTCGATCGCGCCGAACTGACCCGCACGGCCGGGATCTGGCGTCTTGTACGCGGTCGTGACCACCGTTGACATCCTGCCCGGCGCGGCCGAGCAGGTCGTCGCGCTGTTCGAGGAGACCAACCCGGCGCTGGTTCGGGACAGGCCGGACTGGCTGGGCGCGCGGATGTTGCTCGACCGGGACGCGCACAGGGTCACCGTCATCGCATACTGGCGCGCGCCGGAATCCTATCGCGAGATGGCGGCCTCGCCGGAGTTTCGCGCCGTCATGTCCCGGTTCGCGCCGCATTTCGCCGGACCGCCGCAAATCACCATCAACGAGGTGGCCATCGACATGACCCCGGATAATCTCGACGTCTGAGCGCGGCTCAGCCGAACCGCTTCAGGGCAAGCACCGCGTTCAGGCCGCCGAAGGCAAACGCGTTGGAAAGGGCGACGCTGACATCGGCCTCGCGCGCCTCGTTGGGAACGACGTCGAGCGCGCATTCCGGATCAGGCTCGTCATAGCCGATGGTCGGAGCCACGATCCCGTCGCGCACCGCCATGATGCACGCCAAGAGTTCGACCGCCCCCGTGCCACCGATCAGGTGGCCGTGCATCGACTTGGTCGAGGAAATCATCAGCCGGTCGGCATGCGCACCGAACACGTCGGCAACGGAGGCGCTCTCGGTCTTGTCGTTGGCGGCGGTGCCCGTGCCGTGCGCGTTGATATAGCCCACGTCCTGCAGGTCGATCCGCCCGTCCTGCAGCGCCCCGCGCATGGCCCGCGCAGCGCCCTGTTTCGAGGGCATCACGATATCGGAGGCATCGGACGTCATGGCGAACCCGGCAATCTCGGCAAGGATCGGCGCCCCGCGTTTCCTGGCGTGCTCCAGCTCCTCGAACACGAACACGCCGGCGCCCTCGCCTTGAACCATGCCGTTCCGGTTGGCCGAGAACGGGCGGCACGCGTCCTTGGACATGACGCGCAACCCCTCCCAAGCCTTGACGCCGCCGAAACACAACATCGATTCCGATCCGCCGGTGATCATCACCGGGCTCGCGCCGCCATGAACCAGCTGAAAGGCCTGCGCCATGGCGTGGTTCGAACTCGCACAAGCGGTCGAGACCGTAAAACTCGGCCCCTTGAGGTTGAATTCCATCGACACGTGGCTGGCCGCCGCGTTGTTCATGAGCTTGGGCACCACGAAGGGATGCACGCGGTTCTTGCCCTCCTCGTAGACAGAGCGGTAATTCTCGTCGAGCGTGGTCATCCCGCCGCCCGAATTGCCCAACACCACGCCGGTGCGCGCGGCCAGCTCGCCGGAGAATTCCAGCCCCGACTGGCCGATCGCCTCGCGCGCGGCCACCAGCGTGAACTGCGTGAACCTGTCATAAAGCGCCAGTTGCTGACGGTTGAAACGGGTCTCGGCCTCGTAGCCGCGCACCTGGCCGCCAATCCGGATGGCAAGACGCTCCACGTCGCGAAAATCCAGCTCGCCGATACCGCACCGCCCCTCGCGCATGGCCTCAAGGGTTTCAGGGACGGAGTGGCCGAGCGCGTTGATCGTCCCGGCCCCGGTAATGACGACCCGCTTCACGACTGCTCTGCCACGAGCTTCTCGATACCGGCCACGATCGAGGCGACGGACGATATATCGAAATCGCTCTCCTGCGGTTCGTTGGCGTTGAACGGCACGGCGATGTCGAATTCCTCCTCGATGGCAAAGATGCTTTCGACAAGCCCAAGGCTGTCGATCCCCAGATCGTCCAGCGTGCTGTCCATGGTCACGTCCGAGGGTTCCAGCACCGCCTGCTCGGCAATGATCCTGATGACACGATCCTTGATGTCCATCGCTCCGGGCCCCTTCCTGCGTCCGCGCCCGATTTAGTCGTTCGCGGGTCGGTTGGAAACCGTTTTCTTGAGGTCGGCCACATCCGAGAAGAGCCGCTTGAGCCGCCGGAAGCTCTTGAACACCTCCATGGTGGTTTCCATTTTCATTGCCGGATAGCCAAGCATCACGCGCCCAGAGGGGATATTTGCCAGCACGATCGTCCCGCCGCCGGTTATCACGTTGTCGCCGATAAAGATATTGTCGCTCACGCCGGTCTTGCCGCCCAGCACGACATGGTTGCCGATCCGGGTCGACCCCGCAACGCCCACCAGCCCGCACAGCAGGCAGTCCGACCCGATTTCCACGTTGTGACCGATCATCACGAGGTTGTCGATCTTGGTGCCGCTGCCCACCCGCGTGCTGCGGACCGTTCCGCTGTCGATCGTCGTGTTGGCGCCGATTTCCACGTCATCCCCGATCTCGACGGCACCGAGGCTATGGATGCGCGTCCAGCTCTGCGCCGCGGCCGATCCGCTGTCGCCGAGTGATTTGCGCACGTTCTCCACGCCCGAGGTTTCCGGCGTCACGAAGGAAAAGCCATCACCGCCGACAACTGCGCCGGGCTGGGCAATGAACCCGGTGCCGATCCGCACCCGGGCCCCTATCCGCACGCCCTCGCGCAGCAGGCCCGAGCGGCCGATGCTGGCCCCGGCCCCGACGCTGCATTGCGGCCCCACGGCCGTGCCCGCGCCGATATGGGCGTGCGCCCCGATCACGCTGAGCGGCCCCACGCTGACGCCCTCCTCCAGCCGCGCCGTGGCGTGGATGACGGCGGTGGGATGAATCCCATCCTCCCATTCCTGTCCCGGATCGAGCATCGCCGTGAGACCGGACATCGCGTAGCGCGGCCGCGGCGCGAGGATCGCGGCCTCAAGGCCAAGCGCCTGCCAGTCCGCCCCGTCCCAAAGAATCGCCGCGCGCGCCTCGCCTTGGGCGAGCCCATCGGCGAATTCCGGTTTCATCGCGATGGCCAGTTGCCGCGGCCCCGCATCCGCGGGCTCTGCGACGCCATCGATTGCAAGATCCGTTGCGCCGACGGCCTCCACCCCGAGGGATTGCGCGATCTGGTCTACCGTGTAGGGCATCTCGACCTCCTGCCTTGGCGCAAGACGTTTAGCCCCGAATGGCCCCATGTGAAACCCCTGCCCGTCCGCGTGGCCGGCCGGGCAGGTGCGCCATGCTCAGCGATCGATGCGGCGTGTCCGTGTGCTGGATCCGCGCGTGCTGGACCGCGAGCGCGTGGTCGTCGCCGCGGGGCTTTCATAGATGACCTGGCGGTATTGCGGCGTCTGCACGTTCTGCTGCGGCACGGTTTGTGCCTGTTGCTGACGGGGCTGTGTGCTGGGCTGGGGCGCGGGGCGGGCCTGACGCGGCTCCCACCGGGCGTTCGCCACCTGAACGGGGACATCCAGCCCGGCCCCGAGAAGCGCGTTCCAGATGCGGGCATCGCGGCCGTAGACATCTTCGCGGTAATGCGCTCGCCCCTTCGCGTCCGTGAACGCGGTGCGATAGATGATGTGCACCGGGATCTCCTGTTCCAGATCGACCTGCGTTTCCTGGCCGGTGTCAAGAATCCTGTGGAATACATCCCTCGGGTTTTCCTCCTGACGGGCGAGCAGCTTGTAGGCGAACTCGAAAGGGTCGGCCAACCGGATACAGCCATGACTGTAGGCCCGCCGCGTGCGGCTGAACAGGTGCTTGGCCGGCGTGTCGTGCAGGTAGATGTTGTACTTGTTGGGGAACATGAACTTCACCAGGCCAAGCGCGTTGCTGTCCGACGGCGGCTGCTTGAGATCGAAGGGGAAGGTATTGCGGTTGTAGGCGTTGAAGTTGATGCCCGCCCGGCTGACCTGTCGCCCCTGCCAGTCGTAAAGCCGCAGGTGACTGGCCGCACCCGGGTTGGCCTGCATCTGCGGCAGGTACTCGTTGACGGCGATCGAGCGCGGCACGTTCCATGTCGGGTTGATGACCATGTGTTCCATCACGTCCGAGAACTCGGGGCTGCGCCGGTCGCTGGAATTGGCGCCCACCACTGCGCGCGTCTGGAAAGTGATGCGGTCGTTGTCGATGATCCGGGCGCTGAAATCGGTCAGGTTGACGAGGATGTGGCGGCTGCCGCGTTCCTTGTTGAGCCAGCGTTCGCGCTCCATCGCCACGATGACCGACCGCAGGCGGTGTGCCGCGGGGCGGTTGATTTCCTCGATGGTATTGGCACCGGCCTTGCCATCGACCGCGAGACCGTGCGCCTCCTGGAAGCGCGACACGCCCTTGGCGATGTTGTCGTCGTAGACCATGGTCGAGGTCCGGTCGAGATAGCCCATGCGCATCAACCGGTCGCGCAGGGCGACAACACCATCGCCGCGGTCGCCCAGTTCAAGCGCGCGGGCGGCCACGGTCCGGCCCCACCCGCCTGTTTCCATCACGCGCTCAAGCCGCATCTTTTCCTTCATCAGCCGCGCGTATTCGCGGGTTTGCGGCACGAGCGAGCGGAAATAGGCACGCGGGTGGTCGGATTCCGTCAACCCGGCGAGGTAGGTCGTCGCATCCCGGTAGACGCCGTCGCGCTTGATGTCATCGTCAACGGCTGAGGGGTCGAGCGCCCCCGACTGCATGTCGCGGGCAAGCTGGATGAAGGCCTTGGTCATGGCCACCTCGGCAAAGCCGCGGTCGCGCGCGCTGTCGACAGAGGCCAGCACATCCAGCAGCCGCTCGGGGTTGTAGCGGGCTTCGGGCAGGCCGTGCAGCCCCACCGTCTGCATTGCCGACAGAAGCGCGCTGCGCCGCGCGCGGTCGGCCTCGCCCGCGCCGGTCCAGACCGCGCCAAAATCGTTGGAGCGATAGAAGGCAGCGATGTCCCGGTCATCGGCGGCCGCCTCGGCCACCGCCTGCTTGAAGGCCGTGAACCTCGTTTCCGCCGCCGGCGCCCCCGTCGCCGCGAGCACGGCAATGCACAGCGCCAAGCACATGCCGATGGCGCTGTTCCCAAGAAATCGCAGAATCATTTCGCTTCCCCTGTCATCCCAATCCGTTTCTTGCAATATAATCCATCTTCGCCGTCACGGCATTGCTGTCCAATCAAATCTTGAACAGCGCATTGCGCACCGCGCACCGGGTGCATCGTGCGGGCAACACTCGCGCAAAAACGGCACAGCACGACGGTTTTGCGCAAGTTTTTGCCGAAAAAGGTTGAACCCGACGGATTGTTGCATCTTCGCCTTTCGACCCGATTCTGAATCTGCCATAAATGCGGCACGCACCATGGGGACGGTGATCAACAACGCCGCGAAAGCGGGATCAGGTAAGCGACGGGACAGGCAAAGACATCATGACGGACTCCGGCTCGACGAGCATGACACGGCGCGCCCTGCTGGGCGCTTTCGCCGCCACCACAATCACGGCGGCACCGACCTTCGCCAATGCCGCCGGCCTTTTGAGGGGGGCAGGCGACATCCGCCGGCTCAAGATGACATCGCCCCGGACCGGTGAGTCGATCGACACCATCTACTGGATCGAGGGCGACTATATCCGCGATGCCGTGCGCGAAATCACGCTTTTCATGCGCGACTGGCGTACCGACGACGTGCACGACATCGACACGCGCACGATCGACATCCTGGCTGCCAGTCACAACCTGCTGGAGGTGACGGAACCCTACATGCTCCTGTCCGGGTACCGCAGCCCCGAAACCAATCGGATGCTGCGCCGCCGGTCCAGCGGGGTGGCCAAGAATTCCCGGCACCTGCGCGGACAGGCGGCCGACGTGCGCCTTGGATCGCGCAGCGTCAACCAGATGTACCGCGCCGCCATGGCGTGCAAGGGCGGCGGTGTCGGCCGCTATTCCGGCAGCAACTTCGTCCACATGGATTGCGGGCCGGTGCGCAGCTGGGGCCGCTGACGCCCGGTACCGGCGCCCGCCCGTAACACGGGCGGCACTGCCATCGTTTCACCGTTTTGGGAACATCACGCGCCCGCGGCGGGCCGTCACGCCCCGAGCCGTTCGAGCCGTGCCGCGCGCAGGCGGGCAAAGTCCTCGCCCGCATGATAGGAAGACCGCGTGAGCGGTGTCGCCGACACCATCAAGAAGCCCTTTCCGTATGCCACCTTTTCGTAGGCGGCAAACTCGTCGGGATGCACGAAACGGTCCACAGCGTGGTGCTTGGGCGTGGGCTGCAGGTACTGGCCGATGGTCAGGAAATCCACGTCCGCCGCCCGCATGTCATCCATCACCTGGTGAACCTGTGCGCGGCTCTCGCCCAGCCCGACCATGATCCCCGACTTGGTGAACATCGCAGGGTCCAGCTCCTTGACACGCTGCAGCAGCCGCAGCGAATGGAAATAGCGCGCGCCCGGCCGCACCTCGGTGTATAGCCCCGGCACGGTTTCGAGGTTGTGGTTGAACACGTCCGGGCGTGCCGCGACGACCGTTTCCAGCACCGCGGGATCACAGTTCAGGAAATCCGGCGTCAGGATCTCGATCGTCGTGCCCGGGCTGCGGTGTCGGATGGCGCGTATGGTGCGGGCGAAATGCTCGGCGCCACCATCCTCGACATCGTCGCGGTCGACGGACGTGACGACCACGTGGTTCAGCCCCAGCTTCTGCACCGCGTCGGCCACACGGCCCGGCTCGAACGGGTCGAGCTCCTCGGGCGGCTTGCCCGTGGCGATGTTGCAGAAGCTGCAGGCGCGGGTGCAGACCTCGCCCATGATCATCATCGTGGCGTGGCCGCGGCTCCAGCATTCGCCCGCGTTGGGGCAACCGGCCTCCTCGCAGACCGTCACCAGCTTGTTCTCGCGCATGATCCGGTGCGTTTCGCGGTACCCCTCGCTGTCGGGCGCCCTGACCCGGATCCAGTCCGGTTTCTTCGGCTGCGCGTTGTCCGGCCGGCGGGCCTTCTCGGGGTGACGTTGCTCTGGGATGCTGAGGTCTCTCACGGAATCTCTCCCCGCGATCGGAATTGCGTGTCGTCCGACAGATAATACAGTATGGAGGGGAGTGCCAGTTCCGTGTCGCTGCGGGTGGCGCGGATGCCCCGTTGCGCCCGCCGCGCGGGGCGTTATGGTTGCGCCGCCGGACAGGACCGCGGCAAGCAACAACTCACGGGCACGCGATGGATTGGCAGGCTCACAGGCGCGAGGCGCACAGGCTCGGCCGGACGCAGGAATACCTCAAACAGATCGTCTACGGCGGCAATGACGGGATCGTCACCACCTTTGCCATCGTCGCCGGGTTCGCCGGGGCGCAGGCGGACGGCGTCGCCCAGATCGGCGGCGTGGCCGTGCTCGTCTTCGGTCTGGCCAACCTGTTCGCAGACGCGGTCAGCATGGGGCTGGGGGAATACCTCTCGCTCCGCTCGCAGCACGACCTGTACCGCGCGCGACGCGACAGCGAGCTGGAGGAAATCGCGTCCGATCCCGAACAGGAGCGCACCGAGCTTTTCGAGATCCTGCGCCAGCGCGGCCTGCCGGCCGGCGAGGCCGATACCGCCGCCGCGATCCTGTCACGCCATCCCGACCTGATGGCCGATCTGATGATGACCTACGAGTTCGGCATGCACAGCCCCGACGAGGAGAACCCGGCGCTGAGCGGTCTGTCGACTTTCCTGTCCTTCGTCGTCTTTGGCGCTGTGCCGCTGGTGCCGTATTTCCTGCTCGATCCGGATTCGCGCACCTTCACCCTGTCGGTCTCGGCGACGGCACTCGCGCTTGTTGCGCTCGGGCTGCTGCGCTGGAACGCGACGGGCGAGAGGCTGGTGCGCTGCGTGGGCGAGACGGTGCTCGTCGGCACGCTTTGCGCGGTGGTGGCATTCGGCGTGGGCTGGATCGTGGGGGCCTGAGGAATTCAGCCCAGCAGGTCGCCGGCCTCGCCAAGGCTGTCATAGTGCCGCTTGAGCCGCTGTAGCGCGATCCTCAGGACGATCTTGCCGGACCGCGCCGACCAGCCGAGCATCTTCTCGACCTGTTCCAGACCCTCCAGATAACAGCAGCAGCGCAACGCGACATCGCCCAGCCCCGGCCCCAGGTCGCGCAGCGCCCCGGTCACGCGCGCGCAGGCGGCGCGAGATGCCGGCGTGCCGCCGCTGGCGGCCTCTTGCGCTTCCGTCAGGAACCGGTCCCATCCCTGGCCGCGGCGCCCGGACAGGTTGGCCATCTCGTAATCCTCGCGCAGCCGCTCGCCCGCGCGCACGAGGTCGGCGGACAGGAACCTGTGCCCCGCGCGGTCGCGGCGGCGCGCAAGCAATGCCAGAGGCGTCTCCGCACGGTGATGCCGCGGCCGTGCCGGCCGCGCGGCCTGACTGCATGCTGCCCGCGGCCACGGATCGGGCTGAAACGGGGCCTGCGCCTCGGCAAAACCCACCGCGCAGTTTTCGGCCTGCGCCACCAGACGGTTCAACACCTCGCGCCCGGCACGCGTGATGTGATAGCGCGACACCCGCGCAGGTCGGTCGCAAAGGATCCACTCCTTGAGCGCCATTGCCTCGGCCACGTCGCGCTCGACCACGGCAAGCCGCGTCGTGTCGCCGCTGGCTGTCTCGCGCACGACGACGGCCTTGTCGAGATCCGCCGCCACGGCCAGTACCGCGCCGGTCTCGCACAGGCGGCGCAGGACGCGCCGCGCCTCTGCCTCCAGCCGCTCCGGCGTGGGGGCCGCGCCCTGCCCCTCGGCGACGTCATCGCGATCATCGCGCACCTGCCGGCCCAGACGGCGCAACGCCCGGTCCACGAGAATGTCCTCGCGCCGCGCCTCGAGCGCACGCACCTGCCGCAGGACGGTCGAGGCATGAACCCCTGCCTCGCGTGCGAGCGCACGGATCGCCAGCCCCGTCTCGGTGTGGGCGAGATAGGTTACGGCCTCCTTGGGCACCCAGGACGGGAGGGTTTCGGCGAGGGGCGAACGAGGTGAGGCGTGGAGCATTTGGCTGTCCTCATTCCTGGCTGGGGTCGGCGACACATGACCGCGAGGTTTCATCCACAGGTTGTCCACAGGGATGCGCGGCAGTTGTTACCCAAAAGTTAACAATTTTTGATATCGTGATGATTGTTGCCATTTCATTAACAATAGAAAGCCTCAGCGCTCGGCAATCGTTACATAAACGCAACACCCGCTTAGGTTGTGCTTTCCTGCCGGCGAAACCTGAAACGACCGGAGACTGCCATGACCGATCTGCTGAGCCTGCTCGACCAGCGTCGCCGCCCGCCCCTTCTCGTTCAGGCGGCGCGCATCGGTGCGGCCGAATATCGCCGCGAACGCGCCCTGCGCCGGCATCTTGGCTGCAACGATCTGCCCGGAAACGGCGCGGCGCTGTCAGCACTGATGGAACTGGAGGACGCGCTCGAGGAGGGCAGGCAAGCCGGGGACGCCGGCTATTCGCCGGCGCGCCACGTGGATGTCATGATCGCGTTGATGGGCGAGGCCCGCCTGATGCGCGCCTCGCGCTCGGCGCCTCAGCCGAAGGCGTCAGGCATCGACGCCTTCTTCTCGGCGACGTAGGCCTCCAGCGCGGCGGCCACGCCGGGATCGATCGGCGGCTGCTGGTAGTTGTCCAGCATCTGGCGCATCTTGGCATTCGCGATGCTCACGGTGTCGCGCTCGCCCTCTTCGGCCCATTGCTCGAACGGCTTGTAGTCGAGCACGTCCGACCGCCAGAAGGCCGATTTGAAATTGGCCTGGGTATGCGCACAGCCAAGATAGTGCCCGCCAGGCCCCACCTCGCGGATGGCATCCATCGCCTGGCCGTTCTCATCCATCTCGATGCCCTTGGCGAGGTGATGCAGCACGCCCAGCTGGTCGGCATCCATCACGAACTTCTCGAAGCTGGCCACAAGCCCGCCTTCGAGCCAGCCGCAGGAATGCAGCATGAAGTTCACACCGGACAGTAGGCCGAGGTTCAGGCTGTTGGCCGTTTCGTATGCTGCCTGCGCGTCGGGCAGCTTGGACCCGTTGAAGGAACCCGCGGAGCGGAACGGCAGCCCGAGCCGCCGTGCCAGCTGGCCGGCGCCGTAGGTGATGTGCGACGCCTCGGGCGTGCCGAAGGTCGGTGCACCGCTGTTCATGTCGATCGAGGTGACAAAGGCGCCGAAGATGACCGGCGCACCCGGCCGGATGAGCTGGGAATAGGCAATCCCCGCCAGCACCTCGGCAAGCACCTGCGTCAGGGTGCCCGCCACCGAAACCGGCGCCATGGCCCCGCCCACGATGAAGGGCGAGATGATGCAGGCCTGGTTGTTGCTGGCGTACACCTCCAGCGCGCCCATCATCACCTCGTCGAAGGTCATGGGCGAGTTGATGTTGATCAGCGAGGTCATGACCGTGTTGTCCTGCACGAAATCGTTGCCGAACAGCATCTTGCACATCTCCACGCTGTCCTTGGCCCGGTCGGGGTCGGTGACAGAGCCCATGAACGGCTTGTCCGAAAGCGTCATGTGCGCCTTGAGCATGTCCAGATGGCGCTTGTTGACGGGGACATCGGTGGGTTCGCACACCGTTCCGCCGGAATGGTGCAGCCACTTGGACATGTAGCCAAGCTTCACGAATTTCTCGAAATCGGCGAGCGTCGCGTAGCGCCGCCCCCCCTCCATGTCGCGCACGAAGGGCGGGCCGTAGATGGGAGCGCAGACCATGTTGCGTCCGCCCACCACCACGTTGCGCTCGGGGTTGCGGGCATGTTGCGTGTATTGCGCAGGCGCCGACCTGGCCAGTTCGCGCGCCATCCCGCGCGGGATGCGCACGCGGTCGCCCTCCACGTCCGCCCCGGCCGCGCGCCACCGCTCCAGCGCGGCGGGGTTCTCGACGAAATTGACGCCGATCTCCTCGAGCACGGTTTCCGCGTTGTGCTCGATGATATCGAGCGCCTCTTCGTTGAGCACCTCGAAATTCGGGATGTTGCGTTCTATGTACCGCGCCGTGTCGAAACTGACGGCGCTGCGGCTGGCGCGGCGGGCGGCCCCGCCACCGCCACGGCTTCTTCTGCGGGCTGCTGCTTGTGTCATCAACAGGTCTCCTTGGTCGCGACGCGCGCGCTGATCGGCGCCCTTGAGAGGGTTTTTATCTCCAGCGCCGGCGCATCTCCGGCAGGTTTGCGGCCATGCCCGGCCAAAACCGACATGTTCGGACAAAATCACGCGTCCGCCCGTGCGCGGCCGCGCCGGCTGTCTTGCAACGTCTAATCACGCGTCCGCCCGTGCGCGGCCGCGCCGGCTGTCTTGCAACGTCTCCGGCGTCGGGGTAGAGGGCGCTCATGCAGAACCCCGCCCAGCACGACCGCCTCCTCATCGTCGATTTCGGCAGCCAGGTGACACAGCTGATCGCGCGCCGCCTGCGCGAGCTCAGCGTCTACTGCGAGATCCACCCCTACCAGAACGTGACCGAGACGTTCCTCGACGCGTTCGCGCCCAAGGCCGTGATCCTGTCGGGCGGGCCGGCCTCGGTGCTGGATGCGAACGCGCCGCGGCCGCCAGAGCGCGTTTTCCGGCTTGGGGTTCCGGTGCTCGGGATCTGTTATGGCCAGCAGGTGATGATGGACATGCTGGGCGGACGGGTGACCCGCGGCGACGGCACCGCCGAGTTCGGGCGTGCCTATGTCAGCCCGAGCGAGGAACGCTTGCCCCTGCTGGACGGCTGGTTCGCCGGCGAGGACGGACGCGAGCAGGTCTGGATGAGCCATGGCGACCATGTTTCGGCACTGGCGCCGGGGTTCAAGGTTTACGGCACCTCGCCGAACGCGCCCTTCGCGGTGACCGCCGACGCGGACCGGAACTTCTTTGCGGTTCAGTTCCATCCCGAGGTGCACCACACCCCCAACGGCCGCAAGCTCTACGAGAATTTCGTGCGGCTGGCCGGCTTCACCGGCGACTGGACCATGGCCGCCTACCGCGACGAGGCCATCCGCCAGATCCGCGAGCAGGTCGGTGACCGCAAGGTGATCTGCGGCCTCTCGGGCGGGGTCGACAGCGCGGTGGCCGCAGTGCTGATACACGAGGCGATCGGCGACCAGCTTACCTGCGTTTTCGTCGACCACGGCCTGTTGCGCCAGGGCGAGGCGGACGAGGTCGTGACCATGTTCCGCGACCACTACAACATCCCGCTCATCCACGCCAACGAGGCCGAACTGTTCCTTGGCCAGCTCGAGGGGGTGAGCGACCCCGAGCAGAAGCGCAAGACCATCGGGCGGCTGTTCATCGACGTGTTCCAGCGCCACGCCGGCGATATCGAGGGCGCAGAGTTCCTCGCACAGGGCACGCTCTACCCGGACGTGATCGAGAGCGTGTCGTTCTCCGGCGGGCCGTCCGTCACGATCAAGAGCCATCACAACGTGGGCGGCCTGCCCGAGAAGATGGGGCTGAAGCTGGTGGAGCCCCTGCGCGAGCTGTTCAAGGACGAGGTCCGCGCCCTCGGCCGCGAACTGGGGCTGCCGCAGGGTTTCATCGGCCGCCACCCCTTCCCCGGCCCGGGGCTGGCCATCCGATGCCCCGGCGAGATCACCCGCGACAAGCTGGAAATCCTGCGCAAGGCCGACGCGATCTACATCGACCAGATCCGCCGGCACGGCCTGTATGACGAGATCTGGCAGGCCTTCGTCGCCATCCTGCCCGTGCGCACCGTGGGCGTGATGGGCGACGGGCGCACCTACGACTACGCCTGCGCGCTGCGCGCGGTAACCTCGGTGGACGGGATGACGGCCGACACCTATCCGTTCACGCACGATTTCCTCGGGGAAACCGCGACCCGCATCATCAACGAGGTCAAGGGCATCAACCGCGTCACCTACGACGTGACCAGCAAGCCGCCGGGAACCATCGAGTGGGAATGACATGTTCGAGCCGCTGAACAGCCACGCATGGGACGCCTATTCGCAGACGGGCGAGGACGGCATCATATCCGAGCTGATGAACAGGCTCGGCGTTTTCGACCGCGACGGGGAAAAATGGTGCGTGGAGTTCGGCGCGTGGGACGGTGTACACCTGTCCAACACCTGCAACCTGATCCGTAACCACGGCTTTCGCGCAGTCCTGATCGAGGGCGAGACCCGGCGTTACCGTGACCTTTGCCGCAACCACCCCGATGAGGAGATCGTCAAGGTCAACCGTTTCGTCACGCTCGACGGCGACAGCCGGCTCGACGCGCTGTTGGCGCAGACGGACATCCCCGAGGATTTCGACCTGCTCTCGATCGATATCGACAGCTGCGATTACCACGTCTGGCAAAGCGTCGAGCGTTACAGGCCCAAGGCCGTGATCATCGAGTTCAATCACACGATCCCGGTGGACATCGCCTATGTCCAGCCGCCGGACTTTGCCGTCAATCACGGCAACGGGGTCAAGGCAATGGACAACCTGGCGCGGGACAAGGGATACACGACCGTCTGCGTGCATGCGAGCAACCTTCTCGCGGTGCGCAACGACCTGCTCGAGCGTGTCACGCAAACGCCGCCGCCGCCGGTCGAGGAAATGGCCGACCCCGACGCGCGCCGCTTCGTTTTCGTGGGGTTTGACGGAACCGTGCTGTCGAACTTCGACGAACTGCCCATGGACTGGCACCCGACACGCATCGGCATGGCCGACCTGCAGGTGCTGCCGCGCTTCCTGCGCCGGTATTCGGGCAATTACACGCCGCTGCATTGGGCGGCGTTCGGGATGCTCGATTACTGGCGTCGTGTGCGTCGTGCGCTGCGCCGTGATGGCTGAACGACGGCCCCCGTCACCGCCGGCACGATGACCGCGCTGCCCGATCCGCATCGTACCGACGCCGCAAGCATCCTGCAGGCTGCAGGCTGGATGCTGGGCGCGGTTGCCTCCTTTTCGGCGATGGCCGTGGCCGGGCGGATGGTCAGTTTCGAGCTCGATACGTTCGAGATCATGCTCTACCGCAGCGTCATCGGTTTCGTCATGCTCGTGGCCGCGGCGGGGCTCGCGGGCAGGCTCGGCCAGGTGAGCCGGCGCACGCCGCATCTGCACCTGCTGCGGAATGTCTTTCACTTCGCCGGCCAGAACCTTTGGTTCCATGCCATCACGCTGATCCCGCTGGCGCAGGTTTTCGCGCTGGAATTCACCTCGCCGCTCTGGGTGCTGGTCCTGTCACCGCTTTTCCTGGGCGAACGGCTGACGCGCATGCGCGTTCTGGCCGCCATCGTGGGGTTTGCCGGCATCCTCGTCGTCGCGCGCCCCAGCCCGGACACGCTCAACCTCGGCACGGTCTCGGCGGCGGCGGCGGCGATCGGCTTTGCCGGATCGGTCCTGTTCACCAAGCGTCTCACACGGACCGAGACGCTGGTGTGCATACTGTTCTGGATGACACTCACCCAATCGGTGTTCGGGCTGCTCTGCGCGGGGTTCGACGGGGACATCGCCCTGCCCTCGTCCCGGTCCGTTCCATGGCTGGCACTGATCGCGCTCGGCGGCCTCATGGCACATGTCTGCCTGACCACCGCGCTGCGCATCGCGCCCGCGACACTCGTCACGCCGGTGGATTTCCTGCGCCTGCCACTGATCGCGGTGATCGGCCTTCTGGCCTTCGGCGAAGCGATAGACATGTTCGTGATCGTCGGCGCGGCGCTGATCTTCGGTGCCAACTACGCGAACCTGTGGGTCGAGACGCGCAAGATGCGGCGCCCGCGTCCCGGTGCGTGACATGTTTCGCACATCCCCGGATTTTTTGCGACTGTAACAGCATTGCGAAAAACAGATGACGCGGCGTCAGAATTGTCCCGGATTTCCAAGCCACCTACGGTCGCGGAAGTTTCGGGAGGAGGACGTAAATGCATAGAATAACGTGTATCGCGGGCGCGCTCGCCCTCGGTGCCGGCACCGCCGCGGCAGGAGGGCTCGACCGCTCCGGGCAAAGCGTTCAGGTTCTGTTCGAAGAGGGCAACTACGCCGAGTTCAGCTTCGGCTCCGTTTCGCCCAACGTTTCGGGCGTGTCCGTTTCGGTGGCGCCGGGCACGCCATCGGGCGACATGGCCGACGACTACATGGTCTACGGCGCCGCCTACAAGCATGACTTCGGCAACGGCCTCGCTGCGGCGTTCATCTTCGACCAGCCCTTCGGCGCCGACACCGTGTACCCGGTCGTGCCCGGCTATTTCGCCAGCGGGGCGCAGGCGAAACTGGACACCAACAACGTGACGATGCTGCTGAAATACGACCTGCCCGTGGCGCAGGACAGCGGCAGCACGTTCAGCGTCTATGGCGGGCCGCGTTACGAGACGCTCAAGGCCTCGGCGAGAATCCCGTTCGTGGCGGGATACAGCGCCGTGGCAAGCCGGAGCGGCGCGCTCGGCTACGTTCTCGGCGCGGCATGGGAAAAACCCGACATCGCGGCGCGGGTGTCCTTGACCTATCATTCCGAGGTCGATCACAGCCTTGCCACGACCGAAACGTCGGGACCCTTGGGCACGAACACCTCGATCACCAATGTGAGCTCGCCGGAGTCGGTCAATCTTCACGCCCAGACCGGGATCGCGCCCGGGACGCTCCTGTTCGGATCGGTCCGGTGGGCGGACTGGTCGGACTATGTCATCGCACCGTCCGACTACCTCGTGCTAACGGGCGGCTCACCTCTGCTGAGCTACACCGATGACACGACCACCTATTCCATCGGTGTCGGACGCCGGTTCAACGAAAGCTGGTCGGGATCGCTGAGCTACAGCTACGAGCCGCAGGCCAACACGCTGTTCACCAATCTCGGGCCGACCGACGGCCAGAGCAGCATAGGTGTCGGCCTGAAATACACGGTCGGCGAGATCGAGATATCCGGCGGCCTGCGCTATGTCTGGATCGGCGACACCACCACGGCGCTCGCGGGGGCGCCGGGGGCGCAGTTCAACGACAACGACGCGCTGGCGCTCGGACTAAAGGTCGGCATCTCTCTGAACTGACCACCCGGCCCGTGCGGACAACCCCCGCCCCCAGCCGGGGCGGGGTTTTTCATTGCCGTGCGGCTTTGGGTTTGACCCCCGCACCGGTGCTGGCTACCACGGCCGCGGGAAAAGGGGCCGCCGATGATCTATCCAACCTCCAAGGACTGGTATGCCGCGCCGCGCAAGCGGGTGCTCGTTTACGGGATGTCGGGGCTGGGCAAGACGCACCTGTCCAACCTGCTCAGGGCATCGGGCGACTGGTTCCACTACTCGATCGATTACCGGATCGGCACGCGCTACATGGGCGAATACATCACCGACAACGCCAAGGCCCACGCGATGAAGGTGCCGTTCCTGCGCGACCTGCTGCTTTCGGATTCCATCTATATCGGCTCCAACATCACTTTCCATAACCTCCAACCCGTCTCGACCTATCTCGGCAAGCCGGGCGATCCCGCGCGGGGCGGGCTGCCGATCGAGGAATTCCGCCGCCGGCAGGACCAGTTCCGCCGCGCAGAGATATCGGCGCTGGAGGATACCGCCTATTTCATCCGGCGGGCGGAGGCACTCTACGGGTATCCGCATTTCATCTGCGATACCGGCGGGTCGATCTGCGAGTGGGTGGATGGCGACGACCCCGACGACCCGTTGCTGACCGAGCTGAGCCGTCACTGCCTGCTGATCCGCATCAAGGGTGACGCCGCCCACACCGAGGAACTGATCCGCCGCTTCGACCGGGCCCCCAAGCCGATGTGCTACCAGCCCGAGTTCCTCGACGGTGCGTGGCGCGACTACCTCGCGGAGACGGGACAGGGCGAGGACGAGGTCGATCCCGACGCCTTCATCCGCTGGACCTATGCCCGGGCGCTCGCGCATCGCGAGCCGCGCTACGCGGCAATGGCCAAATGGGGCGTGACCGTTACCGCGGACGAGGTCGCGGCGGTCCAGAGCGAGCAGGATTTCAACACGCTGATCGGCCGGGCGATCGACCGCGCGCCCGCGGGCTGAGATCGCCGCGCCGGCGACGGCTTGAGGTGCCGGCGTGACTGGCCTATGTCTGCCGCACCGCCACGCCAGGACAGCCGGACATGCCGATCAAGATCCCCGCCGACCTTCCCGCCTATGACGTGCTCACGCGCGAGGGCGTGATGGTCATGAGCGAGGACCACGCGGCACGGCAGGATATCCGGCCGCTCCATATCGGCCTGCTGAACCTCATGCCCAAGAAGATCCAGACCGAGACCCAGTTCTCGCGCCTGATCGGGGCGACGCCGCTGCAGATCGAGATGTCGCTCATCCGCATGACCGAGCACCAGACGCGCAACACGGCCGCCGAACACATGGAGAGCTTCTATCGCCCGTTCGCGGATGTCGCCGCGTCGGGCGAGAAATTCGACGGCCTCATCATCACCGGCGCGCCGATAGAGCATCTGGACTTCGAGGAGGTGACCTACTGGGACGAGCTGCGCCGCGTGTTCGACTGGACGCAGACCCATGTCCATTCCACCTTCGGTGTCTGCTGGGGCGGAATGGCGATGATCCACCATTTCCACGGCATCGACAAGCACATGCTGGACGCCAAGGCATTCGGCTGCTTCCGCCACCGCAACATGGCGCCGGCGTCACCTTACCTGCGCGGGTTTTCCGATGACTTCGTGATCCCGGTCAGCCGCTGGACCGAGATGCGCAAGGACGAGATCGACGCGGCACCCGGGCTGAGCGTGCTGCTGCACAGTGACGAGGTCGGCCCCTGCCTGGTCGAGGACCCGGGCCACCGCGCGCTGTATATCTTCAACCATCTCGAATATGACAGCGACACGCTGAAACAGGAATATGACCGCGACATCGCCAGCGGAACGCCGATCAACGTGCCCGGCAACTACTATCCCGACGACGATCCCGCCTGCGCGCCGCAGAACCGGTGGCGCAGCCACGCGCACCTGCTCTACGGGAACTGGGTGAACGAGATCTACCAGTCCACCCCCTTCGACATCGGCCGGATCGGCACCGCCAACGCCGCAGAGCGCGGCTGACGCGCGTGCATGTCCGGATGCGTGGATCAATGACAGCGGCGGCAATCTGTGCCGTCGCGATCGTCCTCGCGGCAGGCTGCGCCATGCTTGCTGAACGGCGCGAGGCCGCCGCGCGGGCGCAGTACCCGCCCGTGGGACGCGTCATCGAGGTTGAGGGCACCCGCGTTCACGTCCGGGTCGAGGGGCATGGCCCGGACGTCGTGCTGATCCACGGGGCCAGCGGGAACCTGCGGGATTTCACCTTTTCGCTGGCCGGGCGGCTGGCACGGGATTTCCGTGTCATCGTGTTCGACCGTCCCGGTCTTGGCTGGACGGAACGCCTGCCCGGTCACGGCGGCGCGGGCAGCTCCCGCGGGGAAAGCCCGGCAGAGCAGGCCGCCCTGTTGCACGCCGCGGCAGAGCGGATCGGCGTGCAGAACCCGGTGGTCGTGGGACACTCCTACGGTGGCGCGGTGGCGCTCGCCTGGGGGCTCGAACGGCCCGGGGCGACGCGCGCCCTGGTGCTGCTTGCCGGGGCCGCGATGCCGTGGCCCGGTGGTCTCGGCGCCCTTTACGCGATCAATGGATCGGCGGTCGGGGGGGCGACGGTCGTGCCGCTCATCACCGCTCTTGCGCCCCGGGGGGCCATCGATGACGCGGTGGCGTCGGTGTTCGCGCCGCAGCACCCGCCGCCGGGGTATGCCGTGCACATGGGCGTGGGCCTGTCGCTGCAGCGTGGCGCGCTGCGTGCCAACGCCCAGCAGGTCCAGTCCCTGCGCCCGCATATCGTGCGGATGTCCCGACGATACGCGGACACGCTGACGATGCCGGTCGAGATCGTGCACGGGACCGAGGATACCATCGTGCCGATGGACATCCATTCCGAACCCTTGGCAGAGCTCCTGCCCGATGCCAACCTGACCCGCCTGGCGGGTGTTGGCCACATGCCGCATCACGCGGACGAGGACAGCGTCGTCGCGGCCATCCGCCGTGCGGCGGGGCTTGCCCCTGTGGACTGACCCTTCGCGCCTTGTCACGGTGCGCCGTCCCCCCTAGCGTGCGCCGCGTGCAGCAAACGGGAGGATCGCATGACTTTCACGGAACGCGCGCCGATCGAGACCGGCTTTGCCGAGGTTTTCGACTGCGAGATCGCGCCCGAGCTCGAAAAGGTTGAAAAGGACAGGCAGGAACTGCTCGCCAAGGCCAAGAAACATGCCGGCATCCCCCTTGGCATTGCCGGTCTGCTGGCGGTTTGGAGCCTGTTGGGCGCCGATGACTGGGAGGGCCGGCTGGTGGGCGCGGTCGTGGCGCTGGCCTTCGGCGGCGTCATCGCGGCGTTCCTGTGGTCGCGCCAGTCAGGAAAGTGGGGCGACCGGCTGACCGAAACGGTGATGCCCGTGATCTGCCGATTTCTCGGCGGGCTGCAGCACGACAAGAAGGCGCGCAAACGCTTCCCGCTGGACCGGATACAGGGGCTGGGGCTGATCGGCGATTTCAACCGCTCCACGCTGGAGGACCGGCTGGAAGGCACCTATCGCGACACGCCCTTCGAACTGGTCGAGGCGCGGCTGCGCCGCAAGTCCTCCTCAGGCGACGACGACAACAGCAGCAGTACCAAGACGGTCTTCAACGGGCTGCTGATGCGTATCGGCGTGCCCGAGCCGGTCGGAACGGACATCTTCATCACCCAGGAGCTGGGCAGTTTCGGCAACAAGCTGGGCGAGATGTTCGCGTTCGGAACCGGGCGCAGCATGCCGCGAGTGGCGTTCGACCATCCCGAGTTCGAATCCGCCTTTGCCGTCTATGCAGACGACCCTGACGAGGCGCGCAGCATCATGCCGACGGGGTTCCTCGATACACTGCTGGCGATTGCCGAGGCCGAGGGCGGCAAGAAGGGCGCGCGGGCCCTGCGCGCGGGCTTCCAGGACGACTCGTTCTACCTGGCGCTGGAACGCGACGGCAAATTCATGGAGGTCGGCAGCCTGACACGGCCTGTCGATGACATCGAGGAGGATCTCCACGGCGTGTTCGACGATCTCGCGCTCATTCGCAGGGTCATCGACAGGCTTCACGGCGATGCGCCGAGCGTCTAGACAGGCACGACCCACCCCGACGGCACATGGACAGGAGTTGGCGATGAATCTTCCCCGCAAAGGGGCAATCGGCCTGTATCCCCAACGGCGGGTATCGGCGGCGACGGGCGATGCCGCCCGCGGCGGCGCCGGGCCGTCCGCGGCCCCGGGGAATGCCGCCGTCCGGCCGGCGCCACGCCTCTACGGCCGGCCGGGGGCACCGGATGGCTAAACGCGGCTACCACCACGGCAACCTGCGGCAGGCGCTGATCGACGCCGCGCTCGAGTTGATCGAGGCACGCGGCCCCGCGGGCTTTACCCTGTCGGAAGCGGCCAAGCAGGCCGGCGTGACCCCCGCGGCCGTCTATCGCCATTTCGCCGGCCGCGAGGACCTTATCGCCGAGGCCGCGCGGCAGGGCTACGAAATCTTCGCGGACGTGATGCAATACGCCTATGACAAGGGCCAGCCATCGGCGCTGGCCAGCTTCGAGGCGACGGGACGGGCTTATCTGGCCTTCGCGCGCAGGTATCCCGGGCATTACATCGCAATGTTCGAATCCGGCATCTCGGTCAACCGCACACCCGAACTCGCCGCCGCGGCCAACCGCGCCCGCGGCGTGCTGGAACGCGCCGCCGAGGAGCTGAGCCGGCACATCCCACCTGAAAAGCGCCCGCCCCCGGCAATGTTCTCGGCACATGTCTGGGCGATGTCGCACGGGGTGGTGGAACTGTTCGCGCGCAACAGCCCCGGCACGCGCGCGCCCTTCCCGCCCGAGGACCTGCTGGAGACGGGTATCGGCATTTACCTGCGCGGTCTCGGCCTGATCCCGCCCGACGAATGAGGCAACGCTGCCCGTGGGCGGCGACAAATGAAAAGGGCCGCCTGCAGGCGGCCCGATTCGAAACGTCCCGTCTCCGGCGCGTCAGCGCTTGGAGAACTGGAAGCTCCGGCGCGCCTTGCGGCGGCCGTATTTCTTGCGCTCGACCACGCGGCTGTCCCGCGTCAGGAAGCCGGCGGCCTTGAGCGGCGACCGAAGTGCCGGATCGTAAAGCTGCAGCGCGCGCGAGATCCCGTGCTTGACCGCGCCCGCCTGGCCCGACAGGCCGCCACCCTTGACGGTGGCCATCACGTCGAACTGGTCCTCGACGCCCGCCACCGAGAACGGCTGCCGCAGGATCATCTGCAGCACCGGGCGCGCGAAATACGTATTGATCGGCTTGCCATTGACCTCGACCTTGCCCGAGCCGGGCTTGATCCAGACACGCGCGACGGCGTCCTTGCGCCGGCCTGTCGCGTAAGAGCGGCCAAGCGCGTCGCGCACCGGTTCGCGCGTCGCCTGTTCTTCGGCTGCGGGCGTTGCGGTGCCTTCGGCCACGGCATCCAGCCCTTCGAGGGATTTGATTTCTTCAGACATCAGTAGGCCACCCGCGTGTTCTTGCTGTTCATGTTCTTGACGTCCAGCACTTCCGGCTGCTGAGCCTCGTGCGGATGCTCGGCCCCGGCATAGACACGCAGGTTGGTCATCTGCTGGCGTGCCAGGCGGTTGCCCGGCAACATGCGCTTGACCGCCTGCATGACGACACGTTCGGGGTGCTCACCCTCGAGGATCTGGGCGTTGGTGCGCGACTTGATCCCGCCGGGATACCCGGTGTGCCAGTAGTTCGGCTTCTCCCGCTTGTTGCCGGTCAGCTGAACCTTGTCGGCGTTGATCACGATGACATTGTCGCCCATGTCCATGCTGGGCGTGAAGCTCGGCTTGTGCTTGCCGCGCAGGCGCGTGGCGATGATCGAGGCAAGACGGCCCAGCACCACGCCCTCGGCGTCGATCAGGATCCATTTCTTGTCGATATCCGCCGGCGTTGCAGAAAAGGTTTTCATTCTCGCTCTTCCCTTCGGAGGGTGACATTCGATCCGCGTGTTCTACGCGATTTCCGCACGCAGTCAAGTGCATGCACCGGTAATTATTTACGTATTATCAATAGCTTACAAATAAGGTATTTATATACCCCACAATATCGCCATCCGGCGCCCCGCCGCGCGGATCACTCTCCGGCAACCGCTCCGAAAAGGCGGTAATCGGCGCGCTCGTCCCGGACGCTCAGCATCCAGCCGTCGAAGCTGCGCGTGGTGATGCAGGTGTTGCCCGATCCCGAAAAGACCAGCTCGGCCCGGCTCGGGCCATCTCCGGCAAAGTCGCCGCTGCCGGTCACGGAGCCGACGAACCGCAACTCGGTATAAAGCTCCGCCGCGCCGTCGCGCGCATCGAGGTTGGTATCGGTGCCGAACCAGGTGTACGCATCGGGCCATGCAAAGACGATCTGCCCCCGCGCCGTCTTGCCGGTCGACATCTTGAACGTCAGGCCGTTTTCGTCGGCACGCATTTCCACGTCATAGCTGTCCTGGGGGGTGTCTATGCCCGCGACGCACTCCATCCCGCAGGCGCTGACATACAGGCGCGCCGGCCCCCGCGCCGAAAGCGCGGCGATCTGCGAGATTTCCCAGTCTCCCAGCCCGGCCACCTGTTCAAACCGCGCCCCGGGATCGGCACAGCAGGCACAGGCCAGCGCCGCGGCGGGGGCAAGGCCCGCGGCCAAGACGAGTCCCGAAACCATACGCGCCAGCATGGGCCTAGTCTCTCGGCGGGATGGAATATGTCAAGCTTGCACGCGCCACGGGCTGGTCCGAGCCGTCGGAATAAACCAGCACGTCACCCACAGCGAGCACCCGGCCGAGCTTCAGCAGCCGGCAATCCGCGATCAGGTCGGTCGCCGCGGCGGGCTTGCGCATGAAGTCAATGGAACAGTTCGTCGTCACGGCCAGAGCCTTGGGACCAACCATGCCCAGCACCGCCATGTAGACGGCCACGTCGGCCAGCGCGAAGATAGAGGGGCCGGAGACGGTGCCGCCGGGCCGCAGGTGGGCCTCGCCCACGTTCAGACGGACGCGGATGCGCATTTCGTCGAGGGACTCGATGGTGAAATGGTCGCTGACCTGCGGAAACTCGCGCTCCAGAAGCGCGGCCACCTCGCCGGCCGTCATCTTCAGCCCCATGCTTTTCTCCTTCCGAAATCGCGGTTAAGAAGGAACACAACGCCAAGGGAGAGACAAGATGCCAATTCTGATCCGAGAGGATAGCGGCGCGCTGGCACATCTTACGCTCAACGCGCCGGAGAAGCTGAACGCGCTGAGCGACGAGATGCTTGCCGCGCTTCAGGCGGAATTCGACCGGCTGAAAGGTGAAACGCACATCCGGGCCGTCACGCTCGGCGGCGCGGGCAAGGCCTTCTGTGCCGGCCACGACCTCAAGGAAATGACCCAGGGCCGACAGGCCGAGGACGGCGGCAAGGCGTATTTCGCCGACCTGTTCAGCCGCTGCTCGCAGGTCATGACGGCCATCCGCGACCTGCCCCAGCCGGTCATCGCCAAGCCCCATGGTATCGCCACCGCGGCGGGCTGCCAACTGGTGGCGTCCTGCGACCTCGCAGTTGCGGCCGAGGGCACCCGTTTCGGCGTCAACGGGGTGAATATCGGGCTGTTCTGCTCCACCCCCATGGTCGCGCTGTCGCGCAACGTGCCGCGCAAGCAGGCCTTCGAGATGCTGACCACCGGGCGGTTCGTCGACACCGACCGCGCCATGGAGATCGGCCTCATCAACGATGCCGTGCCCGCGGACGCGCTCGACCATGCGGCGACGGAGCTGGCCGAAACCATCGCGGGCAAGCTGGGCTCGGCGGTGCGGATCGGCAAGCAGGCATTCTACAACCAGCTCGAGATGGGTCTGGACGACGCGTACACCTACACGCGCGATGTCATGGTGGAAAACATGCTTTACCGGGACACCGAGGAAGGTATCGCCGCCTTCATCGAAAAGCGCCCCCCCGAGTGGCAACAATAGGCCTTTTCAGCGGGGCGCATCCCGCCTAGATCAGCAGCCATGGATGAAGTTCTTCATATCGTCGGCGGCGGCATGGCCGGGTCCGAGGCCGCCTGGCAGGCCGCACAAATGGGCGTGCGGGTCGTGATCCACGAGATGCGCCCGAAGGTGGAAACCTTTGCCCACCACACGGGCGAGTTGGCCGAGATGGTGTGCTCCAATTCATTCCGTTCGGACGACGACGAACAGAATGCCGTCGGGCTGCTCCACTGGGAAATGCGGGCCGCGGGCGGGCTGGTCATGCAGATGGCCGACCGGCACCGGTTGCCCGCCGGCGGTGCGCTGGCGGTCGACAGGGAGCCGTTTGCACGCGGCGTCACGGCGGCCCTGCGCGCGCACCCGAACGTGACCGTCGAGACGGCGGAAATCACGGATCTCCCGCAAGAGGGCCACTGGATTATCGCCACTGGCCCGCTGACCTCCACCCGGCTTGGCAACGCCATCGCCCGCGCCACCGGGGCCGAGCGGCTGGCCTTTTTCGATGCCATCGCCCCGATCGTCTATTTCGACACGATCGACATGTCCAAGGCGTGGATGCAGTCGCGCTATGACAAGGGCGATACCGAGGAGGAACGCACCGCCTACCTCAACTGCCCGATGGACCGCCAGCAGTACGAGGCATTCATAGACGCCCTGATCGCGGCGCCGAAGACCGAGTTTCACGAGGGCGAGGAGGCCCCCTATTTCGATGGCTGCCTGCCGATCGAGGTGATGGCCGAGCGCGGGCGCGAGACGCTGCGCCACGGCCCGATGAAACCGGTCGGGCTGACCAACCCGCACGCGCCTGGCACCAAGCCGCACGCCGTCGTGCAGCTGCGCCGGGACAACGGGCTCGGCACGCTTTACAACATGGTCGGCTTCCAGACGAAGATGAAGTATGGCGCACAAGTAGATGTTTTCCGGACCATCCCGGGACTGGAGAGCGCCAGCTTCGCGCGCCTTGGCGGGATTCACCGCAACACCTTCCTCAATTCGCCCACCCTGCTCGACGACCGGATGCGCCTGCGCGCGCGCCCAAACCTGCGCTTTGCCGGGCAGATAACCGGGGTGGAAGGCTATGTCGAATCGGCCGCGATGGGGCTGCTGGCGGGGCGCCTCGCGGCTTCGGAGATGCTTGGCCGGCCGCTCCCCCCGCCACCGCAGGACAGCGCCATGGGCGCGCTCATCCATCACATCACGGGCGGGGCCGAGGCCAGGACCTTTCAGCCCATGAACGTCAATTTCGGCCTGTTCCGACCGGTCGACGGGCTCAAGGGCGGCCGGAAAGGGCGCCGCGACCGTTACAAGGCGTATACCGACCGCGCCAAGGCGGCGTGGAGCGGCTGGCTCTCGCACGGACCACTGGACGCCGCGCAGGCGGTGTGATTTCCTAGGGACATGTCAGAGAAATTCCTCGATCGCGTGTACGGTGCCGGCACACCCGAGGCGACAAAGGCCATGTATGACGCGTGGGCGGCCAGCTACGACGCGGAGATCGCTGAAAACGGCTATGCAACGCCGGAGCGGGTCGCGGCCGCATTGCACGCCCATGTTGCAGACCCCGCCACGCCGGTGCTGGATTACGGGTGCGGCACCGGGCTGTCGGGGCTCGCGCTGCGGCTCGCCGGATTCGAGGTGATCGACGGCATGGACCCCAGCGAGGAAATGGTCGAGGGCGCGCGCCGCAAGGACATTTACCGCACCCTGTCGGTGATGGACCTCGACGATCCCGCGCCGGTGCCGCAGGACGCCTATCACGCGATCACGGCCACCGGCGTGATCGGGCCCGGCGCGGGGCCGGCCACGCTGTTCGACACGCTGCTGACCGCCTTGCCACCCGGCGGTTTGTTGGCCTTCAGCCTCAACGATCACGCGTTGGCGGACCCGCAATACGAAGCCGCGATGACCGCGTGGCTGGAGGCGGGCGCCGCGCGGCTGAATTTCAAGGAGTACGGCGACCACCTGCCCGGCCAGAACATAAAGTGCAACGTATATATTATTGAAAAAGCGTGATTTTCGAAACACGTTTCGCGCCATCGCCCACGGGGCCGCTGCATCTGGGGCACGCGTATTCCGCGCTGTTGGCGCACGACATGGCGCGCGCCGCGGGCGGGCGGTTCCATCTGCGCATGGACGACCTCGACCGCAGCCGCAGCCGCCCGGAGTGGGAGGCGCGGATCCGCGACGACCTCGCATGGCTGGGGCTGGAATGGGCTGAGCCTGTCTGGCGTCAATCAGAGCGGCTTCCACGTTATCGCTCGGCGCTCGGAATGCTTTGGGATCAAGGACTTCTATATCCATGTTCATGTACGCGCGCCGACATCCGTGCCGCCGCCGCCGCACCGCAAGAGGGCGCCCCGCTGCTCGGTCCCGACGGAGTCGTCTATCCCGGCACCTGCCGCCCCGCAACGCCGCCTGCCGGGCCACTGCCAGACACGCCGCTGCGGCTGGACATGGCGCGGGCGCTTGCCGTGCTCGACACGCCGCTCACCTTCACCGAAACCGGCGCCGGGCCGGACGGCGAGACGGGGCTGGTTCGACCACGGGACATGACAGACAGGGTGGGCGACGTGGCGCTCGCCCGGCCGGCCATGGGCGCCGCCTATCATCTCGCGATTGTCTGCGACGACGCCGACCAGGGCATTACGCATGTCATCCGCGGTCAGGATCTTTTCGCGGCCACGCAGATCCACGTCCTGCTGCAGCGGCTGATGCACCTGCCGACGCCGGTCTATCACCATCACCGGCTGATCCGCGACGCGGACGGCCGGCGCCTTGCCAAGCGTGACGACGCCCGCGCCATCGCAACCTACCGGGAACGGGGACTGTCACCAGAAGACATCCGCCGCATGGTCGGGCTGTAACCGCGCCATGCCCACCCCTGCCGAGGAGCCGGCCGAGCGCCGCCTGTCAGGACTCCGGCGAAAGGATCTCCACCTCCTGGCCGTCACGGAGCGCCGTGTAGAAACAGCTTCTCCGGCCGGTATGGCAGGCCGGGCCGCTCTGTTCGACGAGCAGCAGCAGGCAGTCGCGGTCGCAGTCGACGCGCAACTCCACCAGCGTCTGAACGTGCCCTGAACTCTCGCCCTTGGCCCAAAGCGCCTGCCGCGAGCGGCTCCAATAGGTGACGCGCCCCGTTTGCAGCGTCTCCGCGAGCGACTGCGCATTCATCCACGCCATCATCAGCACCTCGCCGCTGGCGGCGTCCTGCGCCACCGCCGGGATCAGCCCGTCCGAGTTCCATTTCAGCGTTTCCGGGTCCAGCCCCATGTCGAAATCCCCTTTCCGTCGGCGCGATCCGCCTCTATCTATGAGGGGAACACGGAAAGGGAAAGCCATGAGCGGCGACACCGACCTGATCAAGCTCTACTCGGCGCGAATCCTCGACTTGGCGGCCGACATACCGCATCACGGCCGGCTGGACGACCCGGATGCCAGCGTCAAGCGCCGAGCGCCGCTTTGCGGCTCGACCGTGACGGTGGACATCAAGACGGATGGCCACGTCATCACCGACTACGCCGCCGAGGTAAAGGCCTGTGCCCTGGGTCAGGCCGCGGCCAGCGTGGTGGGCGCCAACATCATGGGCTGCGACCTCGAACAGGTGACAGGGGCGCGGGATGCGCTGAAAGCCATGCTCAAGCATGACGGCCCTACCCCGCCGGCGCCCTTCGACGGGTTGGAGGTGCTGCGCCCGGCGCGCGATTACAAGAACCGCCACGCCTCCATCCTGTTGACGCTGGAGGCCGCCACCGAGGCGCTCGAGGAAGCACGGAAAACCACATCCTGCGCCTAGGAACCGAACGGCAGACCCATCAGGCTGGACATGGCACCACGCACGGTTTGGACCTTCAATTTCACGGGCTGGGTTCTCTTCACCGTTTCGGCGGTATTCTTCACCGTGGGCACGTGGATCGCCGGCGACGTGATCGGGCTGATTGCGAGCCTCGCTTTCCTGATCGCGTGCGTCTGCTTCATGATCCCCGCCTGGATACACCGCCCGTCGCGGGTCGAGGATTGACCGCGGCGCGGCCCCGGCCGCGGTCGACGTTTATTGCTCCTGTATGCCGGCAAGGTGTTCGATCAGCGCCAGGATGCGGGTTCTCACATAGGTTTCACGGCTGACGGCCATATCGAAAACGAGCTGGTCGCCGGCATCGGCCTTGTACCGGTTGCCCCAGGCGGGCATTTCACGGCTCCCGTGCGGCCCCATGGCATCCGTTCCGTCGATCAGGTTGAAACGGCCGTAACCGGAAACACCCCGCCATTGTTCTTCTGGATCTGCGTGAGGTCGGGCAGCGACTCGGTGAGATATCCGGCCATGGGTCCACCGCCCTTGCCTTCGCTCCCGTGACACTGCGCACATGAATTCATGTACTCCAGCTCTCCGAACGTCATGTCCTCTGCGGACGCCGCGGCAGCGACGGCCCCCAAGGCCATGGCAAACATTGCAAATTTCATGATTTTTCTCCGGCTTGCATGCCGCTCAACGTCGCCGAAAGCTGGCAGACCGTCATTACGGGGATCAACATGACCGGAACAAAAAAACCGCCGCGCACCCGGAACGGGCGGCGGCGGCAGTGAAGCGCGGTTCCCTCGATGGCGCGGCGCAGGTCGGGATCAGGCAGAAACCCCGTTTGCGGCGCGGGGCCGGCGATGCGCATCAGGGATGATGGGGACAGGCGATGCGCGGGCTGCGGCCGGGCCGGGAACGTTGCAGGCAGACCTTTACAGAACCCCGGGAAGGAACAGACCGCCAACCAGCGCCACCATCAGCGCGGCCCCCCCGATCAGGTCGCCCAGAAGCGTTTCCCGCGACCTGCGTGCGGCTGTCGTGATCTGGCTGAGCATGGCGTCACTCCCTTCCAATCTCCGTGTGTTTCCCATTTGTTCCATTTTGCGGTGCATTTGTAAACGGTTTTGTGGAACATTCACGAAACATTAACAAGTTTCTGCCGCCAATATTCTGATTTAACAAGATTATTTTTGTTCTACTCTCGTTCGCAACCGATCGGCGGCACGCTCATCCCACGCCGATCAACCGGATCGCCTGATCCTGTTCCATGAGCCACAGGAGCACCCGCGCCGCCTGCCCGCGCGTTCCCGTGAGGTCCGCATCCTCGGCCAGCAGCTTGCGCGCATCGGTCTGCGCCACGGCCATCAATGCCGCCTGCCCCTCGAGATCCGCGATCCGGAACCGGGGCAGACCGGATTGCGCCGTGCCGATCAGGTCGCCGGCCCCGCGCATCTCGAGATCCACCTCCGCGATCCGAAAGCCATCCTCGGTCTCGCGCAGCGTTGTCAGCCGCCGCTCGCCGCCCTCCGACAGCGGCGGCTGGTACATCAGCAGGCAGGTCGAGGCCGCCTCACCGCGGCCCACCCGGCCGCGCAGCTGGTGCAACTGCGCCAGACCGAAGCTCTCGGCGCGTTCGATCACCATGATCGTGGCATTGGGCACATCGACCCCGACCTCGATGACCGTGGTGGAGACGAGCACGGCCGTCTCGCCACGCTGAAAGCGGGCCATCGCGGCATCCTTTTCCTCGGGCGGCATCTGGCCATGGACCAACCCCACGGCGCCCTCGCCCAGTGCCGCGCGCAGCCGCTTGAAACGCTCTTCCGCGCTGGACAGGTCGATCGCCTCGCTCTCCTCCACCAGCGGGCAGACCCAGTAGGCCTGACGACCGTCCGCGATGGCGTCACGCAGGTGATCGACGACCTCGTCCATCCGGCCCATGCTCACCAGCGCGGTCCGGATCGGTTTGCGCCCCGGGGGTTTCTCGTCGAGGATACTCACATCCATGTCACCGTACTGCGCCAGCGACAACGAGCGGGGAATGGGCGTCGCGGTCATCACCAGCATGTCGGCCCCCTGCCCCTTGCGCCCAAGCTCCAGCCGCTGGCGCACGCCGAACCTGTGCTGCTCATCCACGATGGCAAGGCGCAGATCGGCAAATTCCACGTCCCGCTGAAACACCGCGTGGGTCCCGACGAGGATTCCGATCTCGCCGGCCTCGAGCGCCGCCAGCTTGCGCCGCCTCTCGGCCCCCTTGTCGCGGCCGGTCAGGATCTCGATGACCACGCCCGCAGCCTCGGCCAGCGGTCTCAGCGCCTGCAGATGCTGGCGCGCGAGTATCTCTGTCGGCGCCATGAGCACCCCCTGCCCGCCGGCCTCGACCGCGATCAGCAACGCCTTGAGCGCAACCAGTGTCTTGCCCGCGCCCACATCGCCCTGCAGCAGCCGGTTCATGCGCCTGTCCTGCGCCATGTCGGCGGCGATTTCGGCCAGCGCCCGCGTCTGCGCGCCGGTCGGGGTGTAGGGCAGCACGTCCAGCACCCGGGCCTGCAATGCCCCGGTGCCCATAGTGGCCCGGCCCTTGGCCCGCCGCAGCTTGCTGCGCGCCAGCGCGAGGGTCAGCTGATGGGCCATCAACTCGTCATAGGCCAGCCGCTCTCGCGCGGGATCGGACGGGGCAAGATCGGCCAGCTCGACGGGACCATGGGCGCGGCGCACCGCCTCTTGCCAGCCGGGCCAACCGGCCTGTGCCTTTTGAACCGGATCGATCCATTCCGGCAGGTCCGGGGCGTGCGCCACTGCCGAACGTACCGCCTTGCCCATCATGCGCTGCGTCACGCCGGCGGTCAGGGGATAGACCGGCTCGAACTCGGGGATATCGCCGGCCTGGTCCGGCGGCAGCACATGGTCAGGGTGCACCATCTGGGCCATGCCGTCGAACAGCTCGACCCGGCCCGAGACAACCCGGCGGGCGCCCGTGGGCAGGATGCGGCGCAGATAATCCTCCCGCGCGTGGAAGAACACCAACTGGAACTCGGTGGCCGCGTCGGTGACATGGATACGGTAGGGGCCGCCGCGGCGCTGCGGGGCGCGGTGCTGCCCCACGGTGACCTCCACGGTCATGACACGCGGGATGTCGCCCCCCTGCACCGTATCGCGACGACGCCGATCGATCCCGGAATGGGGCAGCGTGAACAACAGGTCACGCGGGCGTTCGATCTCCATCTGTCGAAGATGTGCCGCGGTTTTCGGGCCGATGCCCTCCAGCGTCTCGAGCCCGGCGAAAAGGGAAAAGAGGATTTCGGGCCGGCCGCTCATGCGTCGCCTATCAGGTCGAGCCACCCCTCCTCGTCGATGGTGTCCACGCCCAGCTCCTCGGCCTTCTTCGCCTTGGAGCCGGCGCCGGGCCCGGCGACGACGAGATCGGTCTTGGCGCTGACGCTGCCCGAGACCTTGGCGCCGAGGGCCTCGGCGCGCGCCTTGGCCTCTGCCCGGGTCATCCTTTCGAGCGTGCCGGTGAACACCACCGTCTTGCCCGCGACCGGGCTGTCCGCGGCCGCCGGTTGCACTGCCCGTTCCACCGTGAGGTGATCGACGAGGCGGTCGATGCTGCCCCGCTCCTCGGGTTGCGCGAAGGCGGTCACGAGGCTGCGCGCCATGACCCCGCCCACGCCATCGATCCCGAGCAGGCGATCCCATTCCGGCCCGTTCTGGTCGGCAGCCGCATCCATCGCCGCGGTGAATTCCTCCCATCTCCCGTAAAACCGCGCGAGCAGGTTGCTGGCCTGTTCCCCCACATGCCGTACGCCAAGCGCGAAAAGCAGGCGCCCAAAGGGGATTGTTCGTTTTTCATCAATGGCCTGAAACAGGTTCTTCGCGCTTTTTTCACCCCATCCGAGTTGCTCGGCGAGCGGTGTCTCGCTGCGTTCGGCGAACCGCGTGCGAACCTCGTCGGCGTCGTAAACCTCCAGCCCGAGGGCCTCTGCCAGCCGCTGCCGCGCCTCGGCCCGGTCCTGCGCTGCCAGCTCGTCGATCATATCGCCGGCGTCGCGCAACGCCTTGGCGCCGTCACGGTCCCGCCGTTGCAGCGTGAATATGTCCGCCGGTTCGCGAATCCATGACAGCAGGTAGAACTGCTCCACCTGCTTGGCCCCCAGCCCCTCTATGTCGAAGGCAGCGCGTGAGACGAAATGCTTAAGTTTTTCAACTGCTTGCGCGGGACATATCAAGCCGCCGGTGCAACGTCGGACGGCGTCTCCCTCTTCCCGGATCGCTTCGGACCCGCATTCGGGGCAGGTTTCGGGAAAGGCGAAGGGTTTCGCGCCGTCGGGGCGTTTCGACAGGTCGACATCCGCGACCTTGGGGATCACGTCGCCCGCGCGGTAGACCTGCACCCAGTCGCCCTCGCGGATATCCTTGCCGTCACGGATGGCATTGCCCTTGGCGTCGCGCCCGGCGATATAGTCCTCGTTGTGCAACGTGGCGTTGGAGACGACGACACCGCCCACGGTGACGGGGTGAAGACGCGCGACCGGAGACAGCGCGCCGGTGCGGCCCACCTGGATGTCGATGGCCTCCAGCCGCGTCCATGCCAGTTCGGCGGGAAACTTGTGGGCGATCGCCCATCGCGGTGTCGTGCTGCGATAGCCAAGGCGGGCCTGCAGGGCCAGATCATCGACCTTGTAGACGACGCCGTCGATGTCATAGTCCAGCTCCGCGCGCAGCTGCTCGATTCGGGCGTAATGCGCCAGCATCTCCTCCGGGCCGTCGCAGAACTCCGTCAGCGGGTTGGTCTGGAAACCCAGCTTCGCCAACCTGCGGATCGCCCCCATCTGCGTGTCCGACAAGGGCACGCTCAGCTCGCCCCAGCCATAGGCGAAGAACTTCAGCGGCCGCTCGCGCGTGATCTCCGCGTCGAGCTGGCGCAGCGACCCGGCGGCGGCGTTGCGGGGGTTGGCGAAGGTCTTGCCGCCACGTTCGGCCTGTCGCGCGTTGAGCGCCTCGAAATCCGCATGGCTTATGTAGACCTCCCCGCGCACCTCCAGCACGGCCGGCGCCCCGTCGAGCTGCCGCGGGATGTCCTCGATCGTGCGGGCGTTCGCGGTCACGTTCTCGCCCACGGTACCGTCGCCGCGGGTCGCCGCCTGCACGAGCCCGCCGTTCTCGTAGCGCAGCGACAGGCTCAGCCCATCGATCTTGGGCTCGGCGGTGTAGGTAAGCGCCGCATCGCCGGCCAGCCCGAGATAGCGCCGGATGCGGGCGTCGAACTCCTCGATCTCGCCGGCCTCGAACGCGTTTGCAAGGCTCATCATGCGCACGGCATGGGTGACCTTGGCAAACGCCTCGGCAGGGGCGGCGCCGACCTGCTCGCTGGGGCTGTCAGCGCGCTTGAGATGGGGAAAACGCGACTCGATCGCCGCGTTGCGCTGCTTCAGCGCGTCGTACTCCGCGTCGGTCATGCGCGGCGCGTCCTCGGTATGGTAGGCGGTGTCGGCCTCGGCAAGGATTTTCGCCAGCCGTGCGAGCTCCTGCGCCGCCTCCTCTTCGCTCAGCGCCTCGACCTCCGTTGTTTCGCCCATGGACCGTCTCCACCGCCAACGGGCGGCGCGGCGCCGCCCTGTATCACAGGGACGAGTGATAGGGCGCTGCGCGCCTCAGGTCCAGCGGGTCGCGCCGCGTGTGGCCCGTCGGCCGGGACATGGGCAAGGCGTCAGGCGCCGATCGCCAAGGGCTCGTCGGCCCCCGCTGACGGGTCGGGATCGCGCAGCACGTACCCGCGCCCCCACACGGTTTCGATGTAATTCTCGCCGTCGGTGGCCTCGGACAGCTTCTTGCGCAGCTTGCAGATGAAAACGTCGATGATCTTGAGTTCAGGCTCGTCCATCCCGCCATAGAGGTGATTGAGGAACATCTCCTTGGTCAGCGTGGTGCCCTTGCGCAGACTGAGCAGTTCCAGCATCTGGTATTCCTTGCCGGTCAGGTGCACCGGAGTGCCCGCGACATCGACCGTCTTGGCGTCGAGGTTGACGTTGACCTTGCCGGTGCGGATCACCGACTGCGAATGCCCCTTGGACCGGCGGATGATGGCGTGGATGCGCGCAACGAGCTCTTCACGGTGAAACGGCTTGGTGAGGTAGTCATCGGCGCCAAAGCCGAAGCCCTTGATCTTGTTCTCGGTGTCGTCGGCCCCCGACAGGATCAGGATCGGGGTCTCGATCCGCGCAAGGCGCAGCTGGCGCAGGACGTCATGGCCCGTCATGTCCGGCAGATCGAGATCGAGAAGGATGAGGTCGTAATCGTACAGCTTTGCCAGGTCGATGCCCTCTTCCCCCAGGTCGGTGGTGTAGACATTCAGGTTGGCGTGGGTCAGCATCAGTTCGATACTGTTGGAGGTCGTGGGGTCGTCTTCCACCAGAAGCACACGCATATCGGTCTCCGCTACAATCCGTGGTCTCATGACGGACAGTGACGAATATTGGTTAATCGCTCGTTACCGCAGAAGAATAAATAGTGAACTCCCGTATTGGTTGTCTAGAACTTTCGATTCGTCGCCTTCAGCCCGTCCAGCCCCCGTTGCGAATAGGCCCGGACCCATTCGCCGAACTCTTCCTCGCTCAGACCGTAGCGCCGTTCCGCCTCGTCCCGGGTGATGAGGCCATGCAGGACCGCCCGGATGACCATCACCTTGCGGGACGCCACCCAGCGGCGCGTATCGGCCGGGGGCAGGTCGGCCCGGGTCATCACGGTTCCGTCCGGCAGGGTCACCGCCCGTGGCCCCGGCACTTTCTTGAGATACATGGCTCACACCCTCAATGACTCTCACCGCGGCAAAGTCTTGTCCGCGGCGTTTAACGCGCGGTGAAGCCGAACCGGGTAATTGTCGCGGATTTTCCGATATTTAAACGAACACGCCGGGCGGGCGCGGCGCGGTTCGCCCCATCAGCCGGCGTCGCCGGCCTCGCGCAGCTCCCGTTCCAGGGCCACCGCGCTGGACGCCCGGGCGCGGGTCAGGCCGCTCACCAGGGCATACGCCGCGGGTGTCAGGAAAAGGGTGAAGATCGCCGCCATTCCCAGCCCGCCGACGATCACCCAGCCGATGGCGGCGCGCGCCTCGGCGCCGGGGCCTGTGCCAAGGATCAGCGGCAGCCCCGCCATGACGGTGCAGATCAGCGTCATGGCGATCGGGCGCAGCCGGGCGCGGGCGGCCTCGTAGGCGGCCTCGAGCACCGGCCGGCCACGGTCGCGCAGCTGATCGGCGAATTCCACCAGAAGGATGCCGTTCTTGGCCATCACCCCGATCAGCATGAGCACGCCGATCTGGCTGTAGATATTGATGGTCGTCCCGGTCAGCAGGAGCGCGTATATCGCCGCGCAGACACCGAACGGCACCGTGGTCATCACCACCAGGGCGCTGGTGAGGCTCTCGAACTGGGCCAGCAGCACGAGAAAGACGACCAACAGGGCAATCACGTAGGTGGCCAGAAGGGCCGAGGAGGTTTCGTCGAGCGACGCCGCCTCGCCCAAAAAGATCAGGCCGATCCCCTCGGGCAGACGGTCCTGCGCGCGGGCGCGCACGGTGTCGATCACCTCGCGCAACGTGACCTCGGGGGCGACCGAGGCGTCGATCTCGATCGCGCGGCGCTGTGCGTGTCGGTCCAGCTCCGCGGCCACGCCGCGCTCCTCGAAGCTCACGATCTGGCTGAGCGGCACAAGCCCGCCGGTGTCGGCGCGCACGTAGAGGTTCATCAGGTCGACCGGGTCGCGCACCGCACCCGCCGCGGATTGCAGAAGGATGGGCACGGCCTCGTCATCGATGGTCAGCTCGGCGATCTCGTCCTCGTCGATGAGAGCCCGCAAAGTGCCCGACAGCGTGGACATCGGCACGCGCAGGTCCGAGGCGCGCTGGCGGTCGACCCCGATGGAAAGCTGCGGTTGCGTCGCCTGGTACTGCACCCGTATCCGCGACAGCCCGGGGAGTGTCTCGAGCTCGCGCGCGAAGGCGTCCGCCGCCGCCGCGATGTCGGGATAGTTCGGCCCCGTCAGCGCGATGCTCAACCCGCCACCCGACCCACCGCGCAGCCCCAGGCTGTTGCCGCCATAGATGAAGGGGCGCGCGCCGGGAAGCCGCTGCAGATCCGCCCGGATCTCGCTCTCGATCCGGGCCTGGCCGATCTCCCGCTCCTGCCACGGCACAAGGCGCATCCCGATGCTCCCGCGGTTCAGGTCGTAGCGCCCCGTGATGGAGTAAAGCCCCCGCGCGACCCCCTGATCCACGTAGGGGCGCAGGATCTCCTCGACCTGCACCACCTGCCTGTCGGTGTAATCCAGCCCTGTGCCGTCCGGACCCTGTATCCACACCGAGATCATGCCGCGGTCTTCCTGCGGGACCAGCTCCTCGCCCAGCCTGTCATGGGCGAATATCGCACCACCGGCGAGCACGCCCGCCCCCACGAGGGTGACAAGCGGCGCACGGATCATCGGGCGGATGACCGCGGCATACCCGTCCGAGAGCCGCCGCCCGATCTCGGCGAACGGGCCGCCCCCACGTCCCAACCCCCCGGACAGAGACGCAAGCATCGGGCACATGGTCAGCGCGACGAAGGACGAGATCGCCACCGTCACCGCCAGCACGAAGCCGAACTCGGTAAAGAGCCGTCCGGCATCACCCGGCAGGAAGGAAATGGGCACGAAGACCGCGATCAGTGTCAGCGTCGTCGCGATCACGGCAAAGAACACCTGCCGCGCCCCGATCACCGCGGCCGCGCGCGGGCCTGTCCCGTCCTGTCTCCGTCTCTGGATATTCTCGGTCACGACAATGGCGTCATCCACCACGAGCCCGGTCGCGAGAACCAGCGCCAGCAAGGTGATCAGGTTGATGGAAAACCCCAGCAGCCATATGCCGGCCACCGATCCGATCAGCGCCACCGGGATCGTCACGGCGGGGATGAGCGTGGCCCCCAGACGGCCGAAGAAAATCCAGATGACCGCGATCACGATGGACAGGGCCACGGCGAGCGTCTTGAGAACCTCGGCGATCGCCCCCTTGATGAACACCGCGTCGTCGCTGGTCACCTGAAAGCCGAGGTCGGGAAAGCGCTGGCGGAGCCGCTCGATCGCGCGGTTCACATCGTCGGAAATGCGCACGGTATTGGACTGCGCCTGCCGAACGATGCCAAGGCTGACCACGAGACGCCCGTCCAGCCGCGCGATGCTGTCGGGCGTGGCGCGACCGAAATAGACATCGGCAACGTCGCCGAGGCGAACATGGTCGCGCAGCATGAGATCCTCGATCCGGCCCGGGTCGGCAACGGTGGCGTCCGCGCGCACCAGCACCTCAAGCGGACCCGAGGCAAAGCTGCCCACCGGCACGTCGAACTGTGCCGCGCGCAGGACCGCCGCGACCTCGCCGATGGACAGCCCGAAGGCCGCCAGCCGGTCGGGGCGGACCTCGACCCGCAAGACACGCTGCCGGTCGCCGAACAATACCACCTCCGCGACCCCGTCAACGGCGGTGAACTCCGTCGCGATGGCGTCCTCGACCAGCCGCGTGAGATCGGCCATGGACCGCGCATCGCTCCATACCGCGACATCCATGATCGGGTCGGCATCTTCCTCGGACTTGACGACATACAGGTCCTCGACGCCGTCGGGCAGGCGTGTCTCGATGCGGCTGACGGCCTCGCGCACGTCGTTGGAAGCATTGGCGAGGTCGCGGTCGGCGCCGAACTCCACCCGCATGCGGAAATTGCCCTCCTCGGAAGAGGTGCGCACCGCCTCGACCCCGGCCACCCGGGCGACGGCCCCTTCCACCAGCGCAGACACCTCGGCATCGACGGTGGTGGGCGACGCCCCGGGATAGTTTGCGCGCACCGAAACCACGGGCCGGTCCACGTCGGGCAGCTCGCGCACCTCGATCCCCCAGAGCGCCCCGATCCCCGCGATGACGATCAGCAGGCTCATCACCGCCGCAAGATAGGGCCGGCGCACGCTGAGCTCCGTGATGCCACGGCCGCCCAGTGTCATGACGGCCCCGTGCCGGGGGTATTGAGCACCTCCACCGCCCGGCCCGGCCGCAACCGCTGTGTGCCCTCCACGATGACCCGGTCATCCGCGTCCAGAGGGCCGTCCACGATCACGAGCCCCGCCCGGCGGCGCACCAGCCGCACCTCGACCTGCTCGGCCGCCCCGTCGGCGACGCGCCAGACATGCAGCGCCCCGCGCGAGAACTGCAGGGCCAGTTCGGGAACGGCCGGGTAGGTCTTGCCCGGCAGGTCGAGCTGCAAGGCAAAGGACGCGCCGGGGCGCAGCTCGTCGGTGGTGTTGTCTATGGCGGCCCGCACGCGGGCCGTACGGCTCGCCGCGTCAACCCGGCTGTCGATCGCGGTGACCGCACCCTCGAAAGCGCGCCCCTCCACCGCCGGCGTGCGGGCGGTCACCGCAAGGCCGGGTGCGACACGGCCAAGCAGCGCCTCGGGCAGGTCGAACTCCACAAGGATGCGGCTGCGGTCATCGAAGCTGGAGATCGCTTCGTCCGCGGCAATACGGTCGCCCGTCTCGACCGAGGCCAGCCCCGCCACCCCGTCGAAAGGGGCCCGCAGCGTCCGGTCGTCAAGCTCCGCGCGCGCCTTTTCCAGCTCGATCCGCGCAACCTGGTAGTCGGTTTCGGCCTGCTCGATCCGCGCGGTCGCGGCCGCACCGGTGTCCTGCAGCGCGCGGTACCGGTCGCGTTCCGAGCTCGCGCGGCGGAACCGCGCCTCGGCAAGCTGCACCGCAAGCCGCTCGTCGGTGTCCTCCAGCCGCATGAGCAGGTCGCCCGCGGCGTATTTCCGGCCCGGAACGATATCGAGCTGCATGATCTGGCCGCCCGAGGGCGCACGCAGCGTCACCGAGCGCTGCGCGAAGCCCGTCCCGATGGCCGAGAATGTCAGGTCGTCCTCGACCCTGCGCACGCCATCAACGATGACCGGCACGCCAGGGGCGCGGTCCGATCGCGTCACCGATTGCTCGGACCTGGCCCCCAAAGAGGCCCACATGGCGTCCAGCTCGGCCCGGAAATGCCATGCCAATGCCGCCGCTGCGATCATCGCGGCGGCGGCCGCAAGCTGTTTCCAAGGCGCCGTTCTGTCCATGGCGGGGTGCCTGTTTCCACTTGGCAGTGCAGGTGATCATAGCCCGAAATCCGCGCATGTCACTCAAACAGCTTTCCGCGGCGCCACCTTTGCCATGGCATGATCGGGCGCGGCCCGTGCACCGCCTCAGTCCGCCGGCGGGCGCGCGGGCGACTCCCCTGACTGTGCGTCACGCCCCGGCCCGAGCACGAGCAGCGCGGGCGTAACCACGAGGGTCAGCACGGTCGCAACCGTCAGCCCGCCCACGACCGCCGCCGAGAGCTCGGTCCACCACTGGGTCGAGGGCGCGCCGTGAACGATGTCACGATTGTAGAAATCCACCGTCAGCGCCAGCACCATCGGCATCAGGCCCAGCCCGGTGGTGACGGATGTCAGGATGACCGGCCGCATGCGCAGCACCCCCGTGCGCAGCGCCGCCTCGCGCGCATCCTGCCCAGCGGCGCGCAGCCGGTTGAAGGTGTCGATCAGAACGATGTTGTCGTTGACCACCACGCCGGCCAGCGCGATCATCCCGATCCCGCCCATCACCACGCCGAAGGGGCGCCCCGTCACCAGCAGGCCCATCAAGACGCCCGTGATCGAGAAGACGATCGCGGTGAAAACGACAAGCGCCTGATAGTAGCTGTTGAACTGCAACAGAAGGATGCCGAACATCAGCGCGATGGCAGCCACGAAGGCGGCAGAGAGAAACTCCATCGCCGCCTGCTGTTCCTCCGCCTCGCCCTTGAAGGACCACTCGGCCCCGCCGGGAAGCCCCTCCTGCGTCAGCGCGGCGCGCAGGGCCGAGACCTGGTCGTTGACCAGCCGCCCGGCGGTCACGTCCGCCTCGACAATCGCGACGCGCGTCTGATCCACCCGGCGGATCGTGCCGCTGCGCGGCGCCGGGTCGAGCCGGACGAAGTTCTCGATCGGCACCAGCCCCGCCGCGGTCGGCACGCGCAGGCTGCCAAGCTCGGCCAGGGTCCGCTCGTCGGCGGGGAAGCGCACCCGAATGGGCACGGGCTCGTCCGCATCGTCGGGGCGGTACTCGGCGATCTCGACGCCCTGCGTGAGAAGCTGCACCGCCTGCCCAAGCAGGCTCACATCCGCGCCGTAGCGTGACGCCTCGGAGCGGTCCACGTCGATCCGCCATTCCACGCCCGGCAGGGGCAGCGTATCGGTAACATCCGTGAAACCGCCGAGCCTGTCCATCATCGTGTGAACCGTCTTCACGGCCGCATCCAGAACCCCCGGATCGTCTGACCGGATTTCAAGGTTCACCGGCTTTCCCGGTGTCGGCCCCATGTCGGGCGTGCGTACCTGCACCTCGATGCCGGCGATATCCTCCATGTCCGCCCGTATCTCCTCGCCGATCCGGGCGGCCGGCGCGCGCGTGTCCCATTCGGCGAGTTCCAGCGTGAGGCGCCCGATGACCTCGGCATCCTCCGCCCCCAGCAGCGTGCGCGCATAGACGCTCTCCACATCGCTGCGCCCGGCCAGCCGCCGCTCGACCCTGCGAACGAGGTCGTCGCGCTCGTACACAGATGAATTGTCGCGCGAACGCACCTCGACGATCAGCGTTTCCGGTTCGATCTCTGGGAAGAAGGCCAGCCCCGTGCCATGCTGGGCATAGGTCGTGATCGCCGCCAGCAACCCCGCGACCGAGACCAGTACGACCGTCATCGGACGCGCCAGCGCCCTGTTCAGGAAACGTGCATAGATCCCCGCGCCCCCGGGCAGGCGGCGCGGATCGCCCCGCTCGGATTCGTGGAGCGCGCGTTTCGCGCGGGCCGTTTGCGGACGCCGGCGGCCCAAGGCACCACCGACAACGGGCACGAACACCAGCGCCATCAGAAGCGAGGCCGACAATGTCAGCAGCACGGTGATCGGCAGGTATTTCATGAACTCTCCGACGACACCGCCCCAGAACAGCAACGGGACGAACACCGACAAGGTCGTGCAGATCGACGCGATGATCGGCCATGCCATCCGCTTGGCCGCGGCGGCATATGCCGCCCGCGGGGGGCCGCCGCGCTCGAGCCGTCGGTCGGCGTATTCCACCACGACGATGGCACCGTCGACCAGCATTCCGACCACGAGGATCAGCGAGAACAGAACGATGATGTTCATCGTGTATCCCATGGCCCACAAGGCGGCCACGCCGGTCAGGAAGGCGCCGGGGATGGCAAGGCCGACCAGAAGCGCCGAGCGCACGCCGAGCGCCCAGATGATGACCATCATCACCAGCAGGATCGCGGCGATGACGTTCGATTCCAGTTCGCTCAGCGTGTCCTTGATCTCGGTGCTCTGGTCCTGCGGATAGGCGATGCGCACGGTGTCGGGCCACTCGCCAGAGGCGGCGGCGGCCTCCGCGCGTACCGCACCGACCGTCTCGATGATGTTCGCGCCCACCCTCTTGGTCACCTCCAGAACGAGCGCGGGCTGCCCGTCGTAACGGGCGAATTCGTCGGGGTCCGCGAAACTGCGCCGCAGCACCGCGACATCACCGAAGGTCACCACCGCATCCCCGGCAACCTTGAGCGGCATCTCCATCACGTCGTCGATGTCCTCGATCAGCCCCGGCACCTTGAGCACGACGCGCCCCGCCAGCGTATCGATGGCCCCCGCCGCGATTAGGCGGTTGTTGCGGGTCACCTGCCGGATCAGCTCGTCAAAGGACAGGCCGTAGGTTTCGAACACGGTGGGGTCGATCAGCACCTCCAGCACCTCGCTCCGCGCGCCGGCGATATCGACTTCCAGCACGCCTTCGAGCGCTTCGAAGCGCGCCTTGAGGTCGTCGGCTATGCCGTTGAGCGTGCGTTCCGGGACCGGCCCCGACAACACCGCCGTCAGCACCGGGAAAAGCGCCGTGTTGATTTCCTCGACCACGGGCGTGCGCGTGTCCGCCGGCAGTTCGCCCTGCGCACGGTCGACCGCCTCGCGGACCCGGTCGAGCGCCTCCCCGGCATCCGCGCCCGGCTCGAACTCCAGGACGACCGAGGCGAACCCCTCGCCGGCCTGCGCCGTCATCTCGTCGAGCCCGGCAAGCGCGGCCAGCTCCGTCTCCAGCGGACGGATGAGCAACCGTTCGCTGTCCTCGGGCGTGATCCCCTCCAGCGAGGTCGTCACGATCGCGACGGGAATCTGGACTTCCGGCGCCGCTTCCTTGGGGATACCGCGATAGGCGGCCGCGCCGGTGAGCAAAAGCAAGACCAGCGCAAGCAGGACGGCGCGGCTGCGCGAGAACGCGGCGTCGATCAGCGCGTTCATTGCGGGCCGTCGCCGATCGCGGGCAGCGCACGGTCATCAGGCCGCGGCTCGACCTGTTCGCCGCTGCGCACGAACCCCTGCCCGACCGTGATGAGGCGGACCCTCTCGGGCAGGCCCGTGACCCACACCCCGTCGGTCCCGGCGCGGACCACGTCTACCTCGTAAAAGCCGACGCGGTTGTCGTCGTCGACGGTCTTGAGCCCAAGCGCGCCGCGTTCGTCCAGCGCCAGCAGCGCCGGCGAGACGAAATGGGCCCTGGTCTGTCCGGTCTCGATGCGGATCTCGGCGCTGACGCCGGAGGGGATCTTGCCGCCCTCGTTCGGCACCTCGACCTCCATCAGGAAGGTCCGGGTCCGCGCGTCGGCGTTCGCGCCGACGAACACCACCTTGCCCGTGCGCCTTTCACCGGTGATGAAGCCGACATCCGCGGATTGCCCCGTGCTGATCCGCGCGACCGACTGCTGGGCAATGCGGGCCCGCACCGTCAACGGCTGGTTGTCGACGATGCGTGCCACCGGCGCACCGGCCGCGACGAATTCGCCCGGGTTCACCGGCAACTCCTCCAGCCGGCCCGCGAACGGGGCGCGGATGGTTGCATCCGACAGCGACTCGCGCGCGGCTGCGAGCTGCGCCTCGGCGGCGGCCAGCGCGGCGCGGGTATCGGCAACGCGGTCCAGCGTGCTGATCCCGCGCTCCAGCAGCGTCTGCGCGTTGCGGTATTCCCGCCGGGTCCGCTCCACCTCGGTCTCTGCGCGGCGCAAGTCGGCCTCGCGTTCCGTAGGGTCCAGCTGCGCGATGACATCCCCCGCGCCGAGCATGGCGCCCTTGGGCGCGGGGACCTCGATCACCTTGCCCGACGCCTCGGCCAGCACCTCGGTTTCGCGATCGGGCATCGCCTGCCCCTCCGCGACGAGCACGTCGGCAACCGTGCGGGCGACGGATTCCGCGACAGCCACCTGCACGGGATCGTTGCCGTCATCCGCCGACGGCAGGGCCGCTTCCCCGTTGCCGGTCAGCATGCCGCTTGCGAACCACCCCGCCACGAGCAAAACCAGCCCGAGCGCGATCCACGCCGAGCGCGTGGCGCCCGGATCGTCCTCGAATTCAAGGGGCACGGATGCACCTGCCCCGTTTGCGTCATCGCCTCTGGTCAATTCATCCCCCGCCGTGCCAGCCCTCTGGCCGCCCCGGGCCGCGTCGCCCCGGCCTGTCGGCCGGGATGTCAGGAAACAGCCGCACGCGGCGACGGTCAAGATACTGCCGCTGCCATGTGGCCCTGCACCCCGGCGCGCGGCCGCCCGCTGCCGCTCATTCGGGCGGCGCCGCCGACAACGCGTGCCGCACCGCCCTTGCAAGATCCGCAAGGCGATAGGGCTTGCCGAGCAGGTTCACCCCCTCTTCCAGCTTTCCGTTGCGCACGATGCGCACGACGCGAATAACCCGACGTGAAAAGCACCGGCAGGCCGACGCGTCGGTGCTGTGCCTCTTGCGCGAGCTCGCGTCCGTTCATCCGCCCGGGCATCACGATATCCGTGAACAGGAGATCTATGTCCGGTGTCGCGTCGAGGATGCGCAGCGCCTCCTCGGCGTCGGACGCGGCCGAAACGCGATAGCACAGGCCCTTCAGCTGGCTGGTCACGTTCGCGCGCAGGCTGTCGTCATCCTCGACCACCAGTATGTGCTCGCCCCGGCCTTTCACGTCGGCGGGGGCGGTATCCTGTTCCCTTGCGGCCGAGTCGTCACGCACGACCGGCAGGTAGAGCCGCACGGTGGTTCCCAGCCCGGGTTCCGAATAGATCCGGGCATGACCGCCGGACTGCTTGACGAACCCGTAAACCGAGCTGAGCCCCAGACCGGTGCCCTGCCCCGGCGGACGCGTGGTAAAGAAGGGATCGAACGCCCTTTCCACGATATCGGGCGCCATGCCGCTGCCGTCATCGGTCACGGCAATGCACAGATATGCCCCCGCTGACAGGCCCGGGTGCTGGCTGACATAGGCCTCGTCGAGTATGGCATCGGCGGTTTCAACGTTGATGGTTCCACGCTCGCCGATGGCGAGCTTGCTGTTGATCACGAGGTTCAGGATCGCCGCCTGCAGGCGATTGGCGTCTATGTTGACGACGGGCGCCTCGGCGCCGAGGTCGAACAGCAGGTCGATGCCCTCTTCCACGCTCTTGCGCAGCAGCGTGCTGGCCTCATCGATCAAGGCATTGACGTCCGTAGCCTCGGGCCGTGGCGGCTGGCGCCGGGCAAAGGTGAGCAGGCTGTCGGTCAGCCGAGCGCCCCGTTCGGCCGCATCCAGCGTGGTTTCCGCCAGCTTGCGGGTCGTGTCATCGGCGGCCTGCTCCAGCAGCATGTCGGCGTTGCCAAGGATGATCGTCAGCAGGTTGTTGAAGTCGTGCGCCACACCGCCCGTCAACTGACCGATGCTTTCCAGTTTCTGCGCCTCGTGCAACTGCTGGTCGAGCGCGCGCAGCTCCGTAACGTCCGACATGCCGCCGACAACACGCGTCGCGTTTCCCTCGTCGTCCCGGACGATGGCGGCCCGGACCTCGACCTGTCGCACGGCATCATCCTTGTCGAGGATGCGATACTCCGATTCCCATGAACCGGCGTCGCCCGTGACCGCGTCCTGCAGCTCCTTGACAACGCGGTCGCGGTCCTCGGGATGGATCAGCCCGACGGACTCGAAGGATGTTCTGGGCGCCTCCGGCGCGGAAAGGCCCAGCCGTTCCAGATATGCATCGCTGCGTGTCCACTCGTCCTTTCTGACATCCCAGTCCCAGATGAAATCCGTCGTGACCTGCGATACCAGCCTCAGCCGTTCCTCATCTTCGCGGATCCGTTCCTCGGCGCGCTTGCGTTCCGTGACATCGCGCTGGACCGCCACGAAATGCGTGTTCCGCCCGTCCGGGTCCATCAGCGGCACGATGTCCAGTTCCAGCCAGCACGGCGTGCGCGACTTGGTGTAGTTGACAATCTCGGTGCGGACGGATCTGCGCGCCTCGAGCGCGGCGCGGATTTCATCCAGCGCGGTCCGGTCGGTCGCGGGGCCTTGCAACATGCGGGGGGTGTTGCCGATCGCCTCGTCGCGGGTATAGCCGGTGATCCGCTCGAACGCGGTGTTGACGTAGAGAATCCGCGGATGATCCGGCCCGTCGACCTCCCCGGCCTCGGTGATGACGATCATGTCGTTGAGCCGTTCCGTCGCCTTCTCGAACAGCTTGAGCCGTTCCTGCGTCTCGCGTTGCGCCGTGCAGTCGCGGAAATATACCGCCAGCCCGTCCGGCGTGGGATGGGCATTGGCCTCGAACCAGCGTTCGACCGTCGGCAGGTGCTCGGTGAAAAGCTGGCTTTCGCCCGTTCTCACCGCCCGCTGGCACAGCGACTCGAACCGCGTGCCGCGCATTTCGGGGAATGCCTCCCACATGGATTGGCCGGTCAGCTCGTCGCCTGCGCGACCGACCAGCTCTTGCGCGCGCTGGTTGATGAAGGTGAAACGCCACTCGGCGTCCAGCGTGAAAAACCCGTCCCCGATGGCGGACAGGACATCGCGCAACTGCGCGCTTCGGCGCGCGATCTGCTCGCGGACCTGAATGAGTTCCGACACGTCCTGAAAGGCGCCCTGAACCGCCACGATCCGGCCCGTACCGTCGTACTCCGGCTCCCCCACCGCCCGCACGGTGAGCTGCCGGCCAGCGGCGGTGACGAGGCGGAACGTGTCATCGAAGCTTCGGCCGTGCGCGAGACAGGCCTCGACCCTGCGACTGATGCGTTGGCGTTCCCCCTCGGGATAAAACGCCAGCGCATCCTGCGACCTCGGGCTCGTTCCGGGCGGAAGGTCGTGGATTCGCGCGGTGCCATCCGTCCACTCCACCCTGTCGCGTTCAGGATCATAGCGCCAGCCGCCGAAATCCGCCACGGCCGAGGCCATGCGGACGAGCGCGGAGGTCTTCTGCAGGCTGCTTTCGGCGGCCTGTCGGCGCGTGATCAGGCTGTTGAAGGCCTTGGCCACCTCGCCCAGCTCGTCCGACCGGTTCTCGGCAGCACGCGCACTGGTGTCGCCGTCCTCGATGGCGCGGATCGTTGCGGCGAGCCGGCCCAACGGCACACCCACGCGCCAGTAGAGCATCGAGAAAGCCCCGAAACTGACCGCGGCAAACAACACCGAAAAGCCCGAAAGCCCCCCGAAAAGCCAACTGGTCTGTGTCGCGATGCCTTGCCGGCGGGCTTCCAGTGCTTCTCCGACAGCGGCATCAAGCGCGATCCCGTGCGCCGCCATGGTCGAGAACAGGCTCTCGGTCAGCGGCGGCCCCTCGGGCGAGCCGATGACGCGGGCCTGTCGCCGCACGCTTCCCGCGGCCTCCAGCATCTGCACCATGCGGTCGATCGCCCGCACCCCGTTCATCGCGTCGGGGTATTCCTCGCCCAAGGCCTCCAGCTCCACCTCGATTGCGCGGGCATCCCGACTGACCGCGTTCAGCAACACCGGATCAGCCCCTTGCAGCAACAGGGCATCTGCCGCTGCCGAGAATGCCGAGATCCGGCGTTGCAGAACGAGTATTTCCGCCACCTCACGCTGGGTCTGCTCGACACGCGACAGCAGATAACCGGCACCGATCACGAGCATGACCATCGTGACGAGGACAAGGATCAGCGCGGTTTTCGACAGTCGGACGAGGCTGGTATTCACTCCTGCTCCTGTTTTCCGGTTCCGGGGGACAATCGGGGCAGCAGGACCGAGGCGGGGGACACCGAGCGCAAGGGCGCCGTCTCGATCGCCGAGAGAAAGCTGCCGGTGCCGCCATGGACAGGATAGCCGGCCCATCTGGCCCATTCGAGCTGTTGGCGGTAGCTGGCGAACAGCGACCAGTCCAATGTCACGTTGAAGATCGCCGAGCCCAGCAATGCACCGGGCGCCGCGGAATCGCCGATCTCCCACGCGTCGCGGAAGTGCCGGGCGGCCGGCCCGGGATGCCCCTGTATCCAGTCCACCGCGGCGACGTAGGCCCCGAGCACGTCACGGTGCCGCCGTGTCCGGGCGGGATCGGAGCGCCGGGCGACGAGTATCCAGCGCGATGCGTAGAAGTTGAACAGCGCGTCGTCATGGGTCGTCAGGTTCCGGTCGTTCACCAGCGTTGCGGAATGGTCCCAAGGCTCCCACACGATGGCGGCACCGATCTCGCCGGCATTGAACGCCTCGACGATCTGCTCGGGTCCGAGATCGACCAGGTCGATGCTCTGGACATCGATGCCGTGAAAGGCCGCGAACAACGACCACAGGTATTCCGCGTTCGTCCCCTTTGGCAGCCCGATGCGCCGCCCCTCCAGGCTTCGGGGTCCGGGCCCGGCCGGCATCAACGGGTCCTGACGGGCGATGATCCGTATGTTCGGGGCACCGTGCGTGAGGTTGGCGAGGATAACGGGGTCGCCGACGCCGCCCGGCGAAGGGTCGCGCATCCTGTCCAGAACGAACGGGGTCATCGCCATGAGGCCATAGTCGATTTCCCCCTTGCGCAAGGCGGCGAGGTTCGCCTTGCCCGATTTGCCGTAACTCACCTCGATATCTTGGCCGGACGTCTCGAAGAATCCCTGACCATCTGCGATGAGGGTGGGCAGATCGCCGATATATTGAACACCGCGCAGCTTGACGGGCTCCGAAAGCGCGGCCCCGGCCGACACGGCCATCAACACGCCCGCAATGGTCCGCCTTGCGAGGCGCGCGCACCCCGGCAGGCACTTTCGGGCAACGTGGCAGATGAAGCGGCGAAGGGTCAACTGGAAACCTCGTCTGTCCCGGCCCGCGACCCGCCCGATGCATCATCGATCGCGCCGCGGCGCATGCTGCGCGGGTCAGCCACTCTTTTCATCGTCACGCTGCACGGCCCGCTCGACAAGGTCCAGCAGTTCGCGCGGCCGAAAGGGCTTGCGCAACGTGTAGTTGGCCCCGAACAGCTCGGCGCTTTCGAGAATGTCGTCAAGAAACCCCTGCTCGGCGCTGATGTAATTGCCCCCACCGGATATCGCGATGATGGCAGTCTCGGTATCGGATGCCCTGATTTCCAGGATCGTCTCGATGCCTTCCTTGTCGGGCATCAGGATGTCGCAGATCAAGAGGTCGGGGCACTGCGCCTTCATCCGCCGCAGCCCAACGGCCCCGTTTTCCGCAAAGTCCAGGTCATGGCCCGCATGTGACAGGCTCCGCCCGAGCGTTTCCCGAACGTCCTTGTCATCATCGATCAGCAGAATGCTTGCCATCACGCAGTCGTCCAAATTCCAGCCCTGAGGGTCGTCGCGGACAACGCCTTTGTCCATGATAATTGTCAAGAATCATAGATCAAGCGTCAAGCTCGCGCAGGGGCCGATTGCGCGGTGATACGCCGTTCCAGTCGCGCGGGCGCCGCGCGCCGGACGCGCTCTATCGACTTTTCCGCAACCTTTCATCACTCTGGTGGCCGGACAGTCGGGCACGGAACACGGACATGTCAGGAACCAACAGACCCAAGATCGGCCTTGCCCTCGGCAGCGGCGGTGCACGGGGCTGGTGCCATATCGGCATACTGCGCGCACTGGAGGAGATGGGGCTACGACCGGACGTCATCGCCGGGTCGTCCATGGGCGCGCTGATCGGCGCCGTTTACGCGGGCGGTGCGCTCGATTCCCTGGAAAACTGGGCCGCGGGCCTGACCGCGCGGGATTTTTTCGGCCTGCTGGACGTGAAGCTTTCCTCCGGCGGGCTGGTCGAGGGGGCCGAGATCGTCAACGTCATCCGCCGCCTCGTCCCCTGCGAGAACATCGAGGACCTGAACGTGCCGCTGGCGCTGGTCGCCACCGACATGGCGACGGGGCGCGAGGTGTGGCTGACCGAGGGCAACCTTGCCGACGCCGTGCGCGCCTCCGTCGCGCTGCCCGGTATCATCAGCCCTTTCCGCATGGGCGACAGGTGGTTTCTCGATGGCGGTCTCACCAACCCCGTGCCGGTCACGGCCTGCCGGATACTGGGTGCCGAGGTGGTGATCGCGGCGAACCCCAACGGGCGGATCGACGGCACGTTCTGGGCGGAGCGGGAACGGGAACTGCCGGCGTTCTGGAAATCGTGGGGCGACCGCCTGCGCGATCTGCCCGCCGCGCTTTCCGGGCTGTTCGAGGACCACGCCGCCGCCGAACCCAAGCCGCAGTACCTCGATGTCATCGCGGCCTCCATCGACATCATGACCGACGGCATCCGCCGGGCCAAGCTGGCCGGCGATCCACCGCACGTCCTGCTTGACGCGCATCTCTCCAAGCTCTCGGTTCTGGATTTCCACCGCGCCCGGAAGGCAATGGAAGAGGGCCGCAGGATCGTTCAGGAAAACGCCGACGATATCTCCCGCTGCGCGAAGCTCTGAGACCGGCAGGGCAACACGGTGCCGCCGCCTTACGCGCGCACCCCGCGGGCGCGCGCCTGCAGTACCGCGCCGGTCCGTTCGGGCATGGACCATACCGCCAACGCTCCGGCAAGACCGCCGGCCACCAGCATCAGCGCCGGCGCCAGTTCGGCCCCTGTCCATTTTATCAGGCTCGTTGCCAGCATCGGCGTGGCCCCGCCCATGATTCCCATACCGAGCGCGAAGGAGATCGAGTAGCCGGTATTGCGGTTCGTGGCCGGGAAAATCTCGGCAAACAGCGCCGGCGCGCTGCCAAGAAGCAGGGCCAGCAGACCCGCCAGCAGGAATTGCACCATTCCCGCAACCCACAGGCCGCCCGACAGTGCAGCCCCGAAGGCCGGCCACGCGGCGATGCATATCACGCCGAGGGTTCCCCCCGCGAGGATCCGGCGCGATGGCAACCGGTCGCTCACCCACCCGGCCAGCAGGACAACCGGCAGCATGGCGACCAGCGCGGCGGTGTTCACGCGCATCGCCGCGTCGATGGACACGTTGCCATGCTGGTCCAGCCAGTTCGGAAAATAGACCATCGCGACGTAGAAAAACATCCCGTAGCCCGCGGCGAACAAGGTTGACTTGAGGGTGAGCGGCAGCGTTGACGAAAGGGTTTCCCAGATGGGCGCGTCGGGCTGGCGTTCGGCTTCCTGGCGCTCGAACGCGGGGGATTTCGGCAACCGCCGCCGCAGCCAAAGGCCGCGATCCCGATCACGCCACCCAAAAGGTAAGGGATTCGCCACCCCCAGCTGTCGACATCCGTCTCGGGCATGAGGTTGAGCACCCCCATTGCCATGAGCGAGCCGAAGGCCGTGCCCGCGACAGAGCCGAGGTTGGCCATGCTGCCCGACAGGCCACGCCGGTCATCCGGTGCCGTTTCCACGAGGTAGACCACCGATGTCGAGAACTCGCCGCCCACCGACAGCCCCTGAATCAGCCTGAGAAAAACCAGCATCACGGGCGCCGCGAGCCCGATGGCCTGGTAGTCGGGCAGCAGCCCAAGGCAGAACGTGGGTATCGCCATGAGCGCGACCGATATCATCATCGTCCGGGACCGGCCGACCTTGTCACCCAACCAGCCGAACACGACGGACCCCAGCGGGCGCATCACGAAACCGGCTGCAAAGATGCCGTAGACGGCGATCAGGTTGGCCAGCTCGTTCCCCTCGGGAAAGAAGATCCGCGAGAACACGCTGGCCATGAAGCCGTAAAGCGCGAAGTCGTACCATTCCACGACGTTGCCGGCGAAACCGGCTGTCAGCACCGTTCTGCGTTGCCGCTCACCGGCCATGACTCGGCTCAGACCCCGTTGTTTCCGCCGCTCATGTTGATCGACATGAAGGCGGGTTCGCCCATGCGCTCAAGCGTGGCCGTCTGCCTGTCCAGCCAATCCCAATGCCCCTCTTCGTCCAGAACGATCGTCTCGAACAGGGTTCGTGTCCCGATGTCGTTGACGTCCGCGGCATCCCGCGCGGCCTGGCTTCAGAACTCGATCGCCCCCTGCTCTTCGGTCTTGTCGGCCTCGAACAGCTCGGCAAGGCCCGATGCCATTGCCGGTGTTTTCTTGGGCGTCATCCGGGGTGTCCCGCCGAGGAAAATGATCCGGTCGGCGAACCTGCCCGCGTGGGTCAGCTCTTCCTGCATCTCGTCGCGCATCCGTTGCGCCAGCTTGTCCAGCCCCCAGTCATCCAGCGTGTGGGCATGCAGAAGATACTGGTTCACGGCCGTCAATTCCATCGCGAGCGCGGTTTGCAGGTTGTCGATGCTCCGGCTTCTGTCGGTCATGAAAAAACTCCTTCTTTTAACACGTTACGAGCCCACGTATGGATCGCGCGGCAGATTGAAACGCAGCCCGCATGCGTCACGCAGTCTCACCACCGCGCCACGGCACCTGCGCGGCGCGCACCTGCCGGGGTTGCAGCGCGCGTGCGGAAAGCGGTTCGCTTCCCGGCGTGTAGTGTGGCATGACTAGCGGGCCGGCACCCGGAGCGGGGCGCACCCCCGGCGTGGACACCCGGGCCCGCGACGAGTCGACCAAGGTTTCAGAAGTTACGGGGACGGATCACCGATGAACGAAAACCAGCACGCACATTCTGCCCAGCGCGCGCGAATCGCGGCTCTCGTCGCGGCCCTCATGGCCGCCGGCGCCTGCGCCGCACCCGAGCCCGGAATTGACGAGGACGGATTCATCAAGGATCTCCCGGCCAACGTGGCCGAAATGGCGGCGCCGAACCAGAACCTGGATGCCGTGCGGCTGCGGCCGCAGGATGGATGCTACTGGTACCGTTACGACGGACCCGTCGAAACCGTGATGGTGCCGCTGCGCGCCGACGGCGGCGGCAAGATCTGCACGTCGGCCGCGGGGTAGTCCGCGCCTCAGCCGCGTGCGATCGCTGTGCCGTTGGCGGGATAGAGATATGCGGTCACGCCTGTCTCGACATTGTCGTAAAGATCGTTGATGTGCGCCATGACCATGCGCACGCAGCCCGAGCTCGCGCGCCCGCCGATCGTCCGGGGTTCGGGTGTGCCGTGGATGCGCAGATAAGTATCCCTGTTACCCACGTAGAGATAGAAGGCCCGCGATCCCAACGGGTTCTCCGGGCCCGGCTCGACCCCGTCGGCATGTTGCGCGTAGCGCTCAGGTTCCCGCCGGATCATGTTCTGGGTCGGGGTCCAGCTGGGCCATTTCACCTTGCGCTTGATGGTGTAGACGCCCGGCTCGTACAGCTGTCCCCGGGCGATGGCGACCCCGTAGCGCATCGCCGTGCCGCCGGGCTCGATGTGGTAAAGAAACCTCGCAACCGCGTCGACATGGATATCACCCGGCACGAGCCCCTCGCGCGCCTTGACCCTGACCGGCAGGAAACGGGGTTCCAGCCCCCACGGATTGGTCGTGGCCGGATCGTAGTTCGGCGGCGTCACCTGTGCATCCCAAGCGTCCCATTGCGCGCGCATCGAGGACGATGCGGCAAGCGCAGGTGCAGGTAGCGCCGCCGAGCACATCGCCGCGGTGGTGAGGCAGAACTGGCGCCTGGTCAGCATGGCTGTATCTCCTCGGTCTGTCCTGTTGCGTGTACCCGCGGCCACTCCTTGGATACAAGTGATTTAGGCTCATAACCTGAAGGTCGTAGGTTCAAATCCTACTCCCGCAACCAAAATACATCGCGTTATCAAACGCTTGAACGCCGCCCTCCGGGGCGGCGTTTGCGTTTCCAAAGCCCGTGGAAGCACTGTGGAAGCAAGAGGGGCCGAAGTCCTTCATATCGCTGCGTAAATCGGCGTCTGAGGCGCACGTTGATTCCATAGGGTGGCTCATATCGACCAATCCTTGCTGAAGTGATGCGACAGCGGTTCAATCTGCCCTGGTACTTCGCCCTTGAAGGTCACCCCCAGATAGGTTGCAGCGCGGGTTGCCCCGACATAGAGGTACTTCGAAAAGAGACCCGGATGCTTGGAGACAGTTTGGTCGAGATCAACAAAGAACACAGCCTCGAACTCTAGTCCTTTGATGTGGCGGATATTGAACACTCGCACATCCCGGTCGTTACCAACGACCTTTCCGTCTTTACAGGCGACAGCGGAAAGGTTGATCTCCTCAAGCCGGTCGTTCAGCTCCAGCGCTAGCGGTTCTACTTGCTCTTCCTCATTCACTAGAACGGCAATCGTCGTAGCCTTCTGAACCATTCGATCGATCTCGTGAATGCGCTTGGTAAGCCACTCCGCGACGGCAGAGTTGTCTCCGAGGTATGCCTGCCAAACTGGGGGTAATCCCTCTGCATCAAGGCGGTCGGGCAGGATAATGTCATCTGCCTGAGAGCCGCCGACGGTCGCAATTTGCTTTGCAAGATCAACCAGGCGTCGGCTTTGACGGTATGACACGGTAATCGATTTACGTTCGATCCTTTCGCCGACCCAACCGAGCGCTTCATTCGACTTGATGCCCCACGAAGTCAGCCGTTGATTGATATCTCCGCAAAGAAAGAGAGAGCCTGTTAGAGGATGGGCAAGTTCGTTCATGCATGCAAGCTGTACCCGCGAAAAGTCAGTTGCCTCATCGACCAGAACCTGTGCTCTTTGGATGTATTGGATGGTCGCGAGAGGCCCGGCCGCGCGAAGTTCAGACCCGGCCCGGCGCCGATAGGTGCCCAACAGCTCGTTGGCGATCTGGAGCGTCGCCAGGATCACTAAGTCAAGTTCTTGCCAGTGAATATCCGAAGTCTTGGCCGGAGTCGCTTCGTACCAACGCCCTGCCTTCGCCATTTCGGCGCGGAAGCGCTTGTATCTTGCCGGGATTCCGCGGACGAACAGCCGTTCAAGACGCTCGAACCTCCTCAGGCGCGACTGTTCGGCCAACAGCTTCCCGAGCTCAGAGATCTCGTTATCTGACGGGAGGCGGTCTTCGCCCAGCCATGCGATAAGCATGCCATCTTGCGATTTCTCCGAAACGCGGCGCCGTGCCCTCCGCGCTCTTGCCAAAGACTTCAGGGCACGTTCAAAACGCAGCAAGGCATGCTGCCGGCTGACCGGGCGACCGGGTTGGGGTCCAGCGGTCTGTTCATCCTCGTCTTCAAGCGCTGCTTCGAGTTCATCGTCCTCGTCCGCGTCTTGCGGATCAGCCGCAAGCTGCCGGGAGATTTCTTGGCGGAGGAGGTCGGGAAAGTTGCGGTCAGCATAAGTGAGCGCATTGCGAGCTCGCGTGAGAATGCGGTTGATGCCGTCGCTCCGCGAGGAAATCGCCTCCCGAATTTCGGGAACAAGGTCCGCAACGCTCCGCATCGTATACGCATAGAAATCACGTCCAGGCGCCTTGAATGCGTCTTTCAAGAGATCCCCGATTGCACTCAGATCTCTTGCTTCACTGTTTGCTAAAAATTCCGCATCGGCTCGCATTTCACTCGCAACAGAAGCGTCGACGAACTCGCGGAATTCGTCATACCATTGAGCTTCGTCCATGACTTCGGGCTTGAGGTAGTCCTGCGTACGGCGTTCGACGAATGGACCAGTGCCCGTGCTCGTTCGCAACAATCCAAGCTCCTCGCGCGAGAGTTCACGACGAAACTCGTCCCAGGTCCGGATGTGCCCATCACTCGCGGCCAAACCCTCCTTGTTGAACGCTTCTTTCACATACTGCCTTAGCAGCTCAGTCGGAGAGAACAGGATCCAGCTACTCTCATGCGGCGTGCCAGTTTCTTCCTCAACTTGCCGAACCAGTCGCATCTCCTCACCGGACTCTTCGAGAGCGTGCCGGTCGGTTTTTTGGCCGAGGCGCCGAATGAGGGTTGTCGTCTTGCCTGTTCCCGGCGGGCCAAAAAGGAAGCAGCGGCTGCTGATAGGCATCCGAAAGATCTCATCCTGGTGCCGATCAAGGATTGGCTGATCACGCAGGCCCATTTGCGTGAGGATCGCGCGGCGCACGCCCGCTACGATGTTCGCGTCAGTGTCGTCGTCCCAAAGCGCCTCGAGGTCGCCCTCTTCGATGTGGGCACTCGGTTCCAGTAGCTCACGCAGGGACCCGACGGTGAAGCGCCCGAGACCCCGTATGTCGATCTCCGAGTCCTTGGCGTCCCACTCTCCTTGCTCGCGTTGTGGCTTGAGGCGCGCGGAGCTATCGACCAGAAGGTCTCGCTCGGTGCTGCCGAAGCGAAATGTGCCGTCGTCGCCAGCTGCCAGGGATGCGATCCGACCCAGTGGTGCCCTGTAGCTCGCAAGCTTGAAACCGGGTATTGAACGGGGAGTGCCGCGAGTGATGAAGATGGTATCTTCTTCACCGTTTTCATCGATGTAGTGTATGCGTGCGATGATAGGCTGCTCGATCAGTGCAGCAAGAGCATCCATTTCTGCATCTGCGACCTCGCCGAGACGGCTCACCTGCTGCGGACTGTTGAGTGTATTAATGCTTGCAAATGCACTGGCATCGCTCTTCCGGTGGGATGTCCGCGCCGCTTCTGCATCAGCGGCCACCTTCTCAATGCAGGTGAGCGAGTTCATTGCGATATCGGCAAGAACTGCTTCTTTGTTTGTCTTCGTCATCGTCACGTCCGTGTCCACGCTTCAATAAAATTCTTCAATCGAGTCTCCTTGAAGAGTTGGTTCCTGACGGTGCGATACGGGCGAGGCACGGGGCTTTGACCTCCTCATTCTCATCTATCGACAGTGAACTGGTCGTAGGAGTCGCTAGGCTCTTCCCCTTCAACCTCACTGATGTCGACCGAGTCGTCGAACAGGAGAATAGTCAGAGACATGTCGAGGAGCTCGGACACCATCGCCAATTCGCGCACGGGCTCGGATCCGCGGCTGAAGTTCCAGACGCCGGCGGGACGCGGAACTGGTCTATCGGACACGAACCCGCTTTCTTCGGCGCCGATTGCCACCAGAGCGTTGTCAGGGATCGGCATCCCCGACCGAACGAAGATCCCGCTCTTGAGGGCTGACCTGCTTGCACGCCCCCATTTCGCGAAGCCGTCACGCTCGACGACCATTGCCGCCCGCTTGTCTGTGAAGTCGATCCACTTCCGGCAGGCGGCCGTGAGCGAAACGCCGTAGCGGTTCGTGATGTGTTTCAGGAGATCAACGGTCATCTGCTCGCCGCTCACCTGTGCCCGGTAGTCATCGAGCGGCATCAGAAGGAAGGAGGCGAATGTGTCGGCCTCTTCCTCGCGCTGCCTTTCCGCATCCCGCCACGTGGTTGGTCGCAGGGGCTTACACTGGAAGTCGCAGTCGCGCTCGAGGGTGCCGGTCACATAGTCCTGGCCGGACAGGAACGGCCGGTGGAGCTGATAGTGGCCGAATTCGTGCGCGATGGTGAAGCGAACCCGGCCTCGATAGCGCGGGTCGTCGTTGTAGACGATGTGCCATTCCGGGCGCCTCCTGTGAGGCCGGAGCATTCCCTCGAAGCCGGGAAGATCGTCGCCCAGCACCTTGCGGATCGGATCTTCGTTGTTCTGTGACACCTCACGGGCGAGGGCTTCGACGTCGACAGGAAAGCGGTCCTCTCCCAGCACATGCCGAAGCATTACCGAGAGCCGGTTTGCCTCCTGTTGTGGGAATTTCCGCTTTCCGTCATGCATCAGTCGTCGTCCAAGGCATCCAGTATCCGGCGGAGACGTTCCTTTTCCGGCTGGGCCATTTTCTTGTATTTCCGAAAAAAGGCGATGTCCTCGGCATCCTCCTCTTCCTTTTCGCCGTCACCGACCAGCAGGTACTCGACCGTGGTGTCGAGCGCAGTCGCGATCAGGGCCAGCTTTTCGGCCGAGGGCCGTGAGACCTCCTTGTTCTCTATCTCCCACATGTAACTCTTGCTGGAGCCGACCCGCTCGGCGAGTCCTTCCAGGGTGAGGCCGCGCTTTCGTCGTAGCTCGCGAACGCGCTCCCCCAGCGGTGTTGGCACGGTGAGTTCCTCTCCCTCGGTGGTTCGTCTTAGCCATACATCTAGTCCTTGACACGCCATACGTGCAATCCCTATCTATTGCGAAGGTTCGCTATAACGAACTCGGATTCACGCGGTAACAGGACAAGGAGGCCGGAATGGCTGAAGGCAAGAAACCAGGCACGCATCACGTTGTGCCGAGCGAAGGAGGCGGATGGGATGTCCGTCGTGGCGGAGCATCGCGTTCGAGCGGGCACTTCGACACCAAGCAGGAGGCGGTCCAGCGCGCCCGAGAAATCAGTCGCAATGCCGAGACCGAGCTGAAGATCCACAACCGTGATGGGCGGATCCGGCCGCCACCTCGCTGGTCGACCATGACGATGAGCCGGTGAAACTGGAATGGTCACCCGAGCATCGCGCCTACGGCTATTTCAGTCCTGCGGCAGGATGGGTGACCGTCGACGAGAAGCGCCTCCAGGTTTATCGGATCGACGCTCTGGCTTTTCTGCAGCGGCTGACGTCCCGGTTAGATCTACCAGTCAGGGCCCGAACGGCTGAACGCATTTCTGGCATCTTATGGGAGTTGGGCGATGTCCGTTTGCCTGGACGCGGAGGCCGGGTCCCGGTCTGGTTCGCACGGAGACTGACGGATCGGGATGTCTGGCGGCAGGTTGTTGCTTATCTCGGTGGCCGCCCTCCGGCAGATTTCAGGGTCGTGGTGACTACTTCGGCGCCCCACGGTCTCGCCGAAGCCGAGCTGTCACGACACCAGATCATCGCGCTGGATGACCTTGTGGACCATAGCGCGGGGCTCATCATCGAGCCCACCTACCTCGCGGCGCAATTGAAGACCGGCGCGGTTTCCCGAGCGGCGGATCCCGTGCGCCACGCGGCTGGGTTCCGGCATGTCTGGGTAGGTGACAGGGAATTCAAGTTCAGCGGCGATAAGCGGCGCCAGATCGTCGAGTACCTTTTCAATGCTTGGGAAGACGGCGTGGAAAGCGTCAGCACCGAGGTCATGTTTGCCGATCTCGAGTTCAAGTCGTCGAGTCGGATGCGGGACATCTTCAAGGATCACGACGACTGGCGGGACCTGATCGAGGCGACGGGCGGATCCTGTAGGCTTCGCATCAGGGAGCTTCTCGAAGAGCAAGGCGCTAGAGCCGGTTGATCTTATCCTGGGCGATCTGAAGCTGATCCATTACCCAGTCGAAGGGTGGTGCGTCGCCGAGCATCATGCCCTGCATGGCCGCGTAATCCTTCTCGATCACGGCGCGAAGTTCAGCGCGCGGCACAATGCAGAGTGAGCCGGGCACGGCCTCGTCGAACTTCTTCCAGGCCTGCTTGAACGCAATGAGGTTGTGCTCCCGCACCGCGGTTAGCAGTGCCTCGTCGGCTAACGCCGCATTCCCAACCTCTGTGCCCGTGATCATGGCGACGTCGTAGTAGTGGCGCGATACCCTGTCACGATCGGCTGGTAACCGATCGGCATCGCGATGGCCGCAGAAAGCGCCGTGCAAGATCAGAAGCTTCTCCAGGTAGGTACGGCCCGGGGTGATCACATGGATGTTGCTGACCTCGAACGACCAGCGGTCAGCGAGATCGTCTGCGATGTAGGGGGTCACGCTTGCCATGACATTCGGATCCAGCGCCGAGCGCGCGCCGGCTTCGAGCTTAACGCGCGGCAAGACGTAGGGAACGTCTGCGCTCGGGTAGAGTGTGGGATACTCGATGAGCAGTGTCTGCTGATCGCGGTCCTCTTCGTCGGGAACGATCCGGCAGCGCTCATCGAGAAGCGGCCTCAGAGCCGCAGCGAGATCGCCGCGAATGTAGGCGGTGCAGGCCTCTCTCAGCTCGTCGAACAGCGCTTTGCGCTTTTTTCTAGAGATGCCTTCAGGGTTTGTCGGGTCGCGATCGGCCTCGAAGCCCAGCCCGTCCCGATAGACGACTAGATCGATGTCCTCCGAGAAGCGGCGGATAAGCCCAAAAGCCTTGGACAGCGCTGTGCCGCCCTTGAACAGGAGTTGCGGGTGGCCGTGCGGCAGGCGGTTGTAGAGCACGTCGAGCACGAAGCAGACCCAAAAGTCCTTCTCGACGTAGCTGGGCAAGGTGTCGAGACGGTCGGCTGCCGCCTCGAACACATCCTTTCTGTCCTGATCCGAAAGCACGAGAAACCGCGCGTAGTTCTCGCTCATCGTGCAGCGGTTTTCGGCTCGACAAGACTATGCGCGATAGGGGCGGCCCAGCTTGGCAGGCTGCCGCTGTTGCGGACGAGATCCTTCTTCATGGCATCCGGCAGTTTCCGCTTGAGCGTGGTCGCGACCCGTACGTCCGAAGCTGCCTGCGGGCCGAGCCAGCGCAGCGCCTGCGCCACGGGCGCAGAGGATTTTCCGGCCCACGCCATTACGCTCGGACTTGCATGCCGCAGGCGAACGGTCCGGTTACCGATCTTCACGTCCCGAGTGGCCCCGTCCGTTACATAGCTTGTCTTCGCGGGGACCGCGTTCGTCAGGCCCAGCTGGTTCGCCGCGGCAATGCCGTCAGGCATGATGCGGATGCTGTCGCGCCGCGCGAGGGCAGCGACCGCCTTGTCCATGTCCACAGGTACTGGCCGCTTCAGGACGCCGCTGGTGCGGGGCAGATCATAGAGCCCGCGCCCCACGCGGCGGAGATCACCGCTCTTCGCCAGACGTGACAGCGCCTGATCAACGGCCGCACGGCTACCGAGGTCGAGGAAGTCCTTCGGGGTGCATACCCACCGCCCACGACCCTTTGCGCGCACACGCTTCATGATTCGATCAGCTATGCCAGTCATCTGCGTGGTCCTTCAGGCTCTCCGTCGTCAGAAACATAGACAGTTTTTCTGACGAAATCAATTCCTCCCCGTGCACTCCCCTTACGCCTCCCCGTCTCCTCCCCCAACGACCCCCAGTCTCGTTCGCAGGCATTCGGCCAAACGCGAAGGAGACGAAGATGTCAGTCACACACTTGAACCATGTCGAGCTGGCGGCTCGATGGAAGATCAGCCCGCGCACGCTGGAGCGCTGGCGCTGGACGGGCGATGGGCCCGCCTTCATCAAGATCGGCGGCCGGGTCGTGTACCGGCTCGAGGACGTCGAGACCTACGAGCGCACGCAGCTGCGCGCCAGCACCGCTGACACCACCCCCAAGCCCGCGGCGTGAGGGAGGTGAGCATGACCATTCCCAACACCATCACGCTCGACGCGCTCCGGCACATGGCCGTCGGTGACATCGCGGCGCTGTCGGCGGAGGAGCTCGCGCGCCTGCAGGCTGACGCCGATGCGGCGCTCCGCGACGCGAAGACCCTGCGCGACTGGCTCGATGGGGCCATAGCGCTGAAGTACAGCGACCGCGCAGCGCAGGCCCGCCGGGAGGCCGGCAAGGACACGGGGACCGTGCGCTTCGCCGACGGGCCGGTCACCGTGGTCTCCGAACTCCCCAAGAGGGTCGACTGGGACCAGGACAAGCTCGCGGAACTCGTGGAGCGGATCCGGGCCGAGGGGGATGACCCCGACGCCTATGTCGATGTCAGCCTGAAGGTGCCCGAGCGGAAATACACCGCCTGGCCGCCGGCGATCCGCAGCGCGTTCGAGACGGCGCGCACGGTCCGCACCGGCAAGCCGACCTTCCGGCTCGTCCGCGACGGGGAGGCGACGGCATGAGCCTTCCCATCATCAGCGCCGATGCGCGGCTCGCGGAGCCGCGCGGGATCAAGGGCTGCATCTTCGGCAAGTCGGGCATCGGCAAGACGACGCTGCTCTGGACGCTCGACGCGCGGTCCACGCTCTTCATGGATCTCGAGGCCGGCGATCTGGCGATAGCGTGAAATCAGGTATTCGCGATCTTCCGTCATCCGAACTAGATGATTGAGGGTCAACTTTCGAAGTACCAGTCCCCGTGTGACTGCGGTGTTCGC